>DATMTF010000296.1:0-10383 GCA_035565015.1 Asticcacaulis sp.
CTTTTGGACGCGCGGTTTCTGCAAGTCTATAACAGTAAACTGGAGGAGCGTGGAGTTACGCCACATCCTCCGCCACAAGGGCCTCGGCCTGCGACAGATCGACGCTGACCAGTTGCGAGACGCCGCGTTCGGCCATGGTGACGCCGAACAGGCGGTCCATGCGGGACATGGTGACCGGATTGTGGGTGATGGCGATGAAGCGGGTGCGCGTGCGCTCGCGCATCTCGGCCAGCAGGCGGCAATACCGGTCGACATTGGCGTCGTCGAGCGGCGCATCGACCTCGTCCAGCACGCAGACGGGCGCCGGATTGGCCAGAAACACGCCGAAGATCAGCGCCGTAGCGGTCAGGGCCTGCTCGCCGCCCGACATTAGACTCATGGTCGAGAGGCGCTTGCCCGGCGGACAGGCAAAGATTTCCAGACCCGCTTCAAGCGGATCGTCCGATTCGACCAGACGCAACTCCGCCGAACCGCCGCCGAACAGGGTGACGAACAGGGTCTTGAAATGTTCATTGATCACCTCGAACGCGGCCAGCAGGCGCTCGCGGCCCTCGGCGTTCAGTTCGTCGATCCCGGCGCGCAGCTTGGCGATGGCGGTGATCAGGTCGGCGCGTTCCTTCGACAGGGTCTCCAGCCGTCCCTCATATTCAGCGGCCTCCTCCTCGGCGCGCAGATTGACCGCGCCCAACTGGTCGCGCTCCTTCTCAAGGCCTGAGAGCAAGGCCTCGGCCCCGGAGGCGTCGGACGGGGTGGCGATGGCTTCTTCCTTCAGCCGCTTGCCCAATTCGTCGGGCGTCCCGCCAGTCTGGTCGAGAATCACGGCTTCGAGATCGCGCGCCTTGTCCTGAATCGCCTCCAGCCGCGCCTGTGCGCCGGCGCGCGCCTCACGCGCGGCGGAGGCCTCCTGTTCGCGGGCGCGCACGTCGATGTCGGCGTCGCGGCGCGCGGCCTCGGCGGCGTTGAGGGCGTCGCGCGCTTCATTCAGCCGCTTTTCGGCGGTGGCCAGCGAATCAACCAGCGTCAGGCGCTTGGACTCGAACTGATGCGGCGCGGCCTGGGCGGCGTCGAGCGCGGCGCGCGCCTGCTCCTGATCCTTTTGCAGCTTGTTCAGACGCGCGGCGAAATCGCCTGTGCGCCGCGTCCAGTCGGTGAGTTCGCGGCTGAAACTACGCTCGCGGCCTTCGCGGGCGGCGCGGTCGCGCGCATCCTGATCGAGCAGGGCGCGCGCCGTCATCACCGCTTGCCGGTGGGTCTCGGCTTCGGCGCGGGCCGCGCTCATGGCGGCCTGCATGGCGGAGGCGTCGAGCGCCTCAGCTCCTGCGGCCTCGACGGCGCGGAAGGCGGCTTCGGCTTCGGCGTGATCGCTGTTCAGACGGGCGAGCGCGGCGTTGAGGCTTTCGACGCGCGCCTCGAACTGGGTCTGGGCGCGCAGGCGCTCCTCGGCGGCCAGAGCGGCCATGCGCGCCTGCCGCTCCAGTTCGGGAACCTTGCCGCGCGCCTGTCGCAGCGCGTCCTCGTGCCGCTTCTGCGCGTCCGCCGCCGCGGACTGAGCGTTTTGCGCCTGCGCCAGTTTCGGCTTCAGGGCGTCGATCTCGTTTTCCAGCTCATCGAGCCGGGTGCGTTGCGCCAGCCGCACGGCGGCGGGCTTGGGCGCCCTGGCGCGCACGATCAGCCCGTCCCAGCGCCACAGATCGCCCTCCGGCGACACCAGTCGCGCCCCGACCGGCAATTGCGCCTGCAGGCGTTCGCCATCCGCCGCCGCGACCACGCCGATGGTGGACAATCGTAAGGCCAGAGCGGCGGGCGCGCGCACATGATCGCTCAAGGGATCGACGCCCAGCGCCTTGAGGTCGATCTGCGCGGCGTTCGATGCAAAATCCTCGCTCCAGAAGGCCAGCGCCGCCGCGCCTGAGCGCTTTGACAAGCCGAGATTGAGATCGTCGCCCAGCGCCGCGGCCAACGCCAGTTCATACCCCTTGTCCGGGCGCACCTGATCCAGCACCGGAACGCCGTCCTTACGCGCGCCGGTCAGGATCTGGCTCAGGCCGCGCGCCTCGGCGGTCAGACGGCCCAACTGGTCCTCAAGTTCGCGAACAGCTTTTCGCGCCTGCGCCTCAGCATTGACGAGGGCGGGACGCTCCTGATCGAACTGTTCGGCGGTATTGCGCGCCGCTTCAAGCGCGGTTTGCACGTCAAGAGCCTGCGCCTTGAGCCGTTCCATCGCGCCATAATCGAATTCGCCCAGCGCCGCGCGGTCGGCTTTCGCCTGCTGGAACTGCGTCGTCATGCGCTCGAAGCGGGTCTTCGCCTCATGCAAGCGCGCGGCCTCTAACCGTTGCCGTTCGATCAGGGCGGCCTGCTGGGCGGCGAGGGCTTCAATGGCGGCGGCGGCTTCAGCGCGGCGCGTCTCGGCGGCGTCCACGGCGGCCTTCAGTTCCGGCTCACGCGAGGGCGCGGCCTTGATCTCGTCGCGCACCCGCGCCAGCGAGGCCTGCAAGCGCTCGACCTGTTGCGCGCCGTCGGCGGCGAGGTCCAGTTCGCGTTGATGATCGTCCTGCAAACGCCGGACCTCGGCCTTCAGCCGTTCGATCTCGCTGGCCGCCTGCTTTTCCTCAAGGTCAAGGCGCTCTTTTTCGATATTGAGCCGGTGCATGACCGTGGCGGCGACGGCCTCTTCTTCACGCAGCGGCGCGATGGACTCGGCGGTTTTCAGCGCCAGAACCTGCGCGGCGGCGGCGGCGCGGGTCGCAGCCTCGACGCGCGCCGACTGATCCTGCATGTCGCGCATCGCGCCTTCGAGCAGGCTGCGCGTCTCCAGCCATCGGGCGTGCAGAATCGCCTTTTGCAGCGCGCGGATCTCGGCGGAGATCTTCTTATATTTATCCGCCTGACGCGCCTCGCGCTTGAGCCGCGACAGCGCCGAATCGAGTTCGCGCGCAATATCGTCGAGGCGCGACAGATTGCTTTCGGCGGCGGACAGGCGCAACTCGGCCTCGTGGCGGCGGGTGTGCAGGCCGGACACGCCGCCGGCCTCCTCCAGCACGCGGCGGCGGTTCTGCGGCTTGGCGGCGATCAGCTCGGAAATCTGGCCCTGACGAACAAGGGCGGGCGAATTGGCGCCTGTGCTGGCGTCGGCGAACAGCAGTTGCACGTCGCGCGCGCGCACCTCCTTGCCATTGATGCGATAGCTGGAGCCCGCGCCCCGGTCGATGCGGCGCGCCACCTCCAGAACCGGCTGGTCGGTGAAGGGCTGGGGCGCCAGCCGGTCGGCATTGTCGATGCTTAGCGTCACCTCGGCCCAGTTGCGCGACGGGCGCCTGTCCGATCCGGCGAAAATCACATCGTCCATGCCGGCGCCGCGCATCGCCTTGGCCGAGGTCGCGCCCATCACCCAGCGCAGCGCCTCAAGCAGGTTCGACTTGCCGCAGCCATTCGGCCCGACAATGCCGGTCAGCCCCGGATCGATGCGAAATTCGCTCGCATCGACGAAGGACTTAAAGCCTGAAAGCTTGATCTTCTGAAACTGCAAGAAAGGGCCGGGGCCGGAGGTTAAACGATTCTTTAACACTCATAGCATGCGCGCCTGCGTCAAGAAACTTTGCGCGCACCCCAGCGATTCCTGTGGATGCCAGATTACACGGCCTTCGCCCAGAGCAGACCGGTGCGCAGGGTGAAGCCATGGTCCGGCTGCACATGCAGCGCGTCGCGGACCTCCGCCGGGGCTTCGTCCAGCACGGCCCGGATCGCATCGACGCGCAAGGGCGGCGTGCGCATCCGCGTCACCCAGGCGTCGAAGGCCAGCGGCAGCGGCCATGACTCCTCCTCGATCATGTCGAAGCCCGAAGCGATGATTAACTCACGCCATTGCGACGCCTTGAGATTGCGGCGGTGCGAGCGGTCGCGCAGCAGTTCGATGGTCTGCATATGGGTATCGACCAGATCGTCCTCGTGGCCCAGCACGTCGATCATCAAGAGATAGCCGCCGGTCTTGACCACGCGGCGCATCTCCCAAATGGCCGTCTCAAGCCCCTGCCAGTGGTGCGCCGAATAGCGCGAGGCGGCGACGCAGAATTCACCGTCATCGAAGGGCAGGGCGTCGGCGCGCGCCTGCCGCGTCTCGATGTTCAGACCGCGCGCACGGGTGGTTTCGGCGACTGTCGCCAACATGGCGGGCGAGGGATCACACGCCACGGTCCGGCGCAGATGCGGCGCCAGCTTATAGGCCAGATGGCCCGCGCCGCAGCCGAGATCGAGCGCCTTGCCCTTGTCCGCCGGAATGGCGGCGGCGATCAGGTCGGCGGCGCGCTTCAGATCGGCGCCTTCGGCGTGGACTCGGCTGCTCAGATAGGCGGCGGCTTGTGGATCGAATTGGGCCTGAACGGCGTCGGCGTGGTCGGGCATGGGAGTATCTCCTGTGAAGCCGGTCGAAACTAGATGCTTTTTAAGGTGGTGTAAGACTTGATTTTATAGTGGTATAACAGGCGCCAGTCTGGAGCCGCCATGCCGCACGTCGCCAATGCAGAATCCCTCGCCGCCTTCGTGCGCGCAGCGCGTGAGCGCCTGACGCCCGATGAGTGCGGCCTGCCGACGGGCCGTCGCCGCCGCGCCAAGGGGCTGCGGCGTGAGGAGGCCGCTGTCCTGTGTCACATCAGCCCGACCTGGCTGACCTGGATCGAGCAGGGCCGCACGACGGGCGTTTCCGCCGCGACCTTGGGCGCCATTGCGCGGGGGTTGCGGTTGTCGCGGGCCGAGAGGGCCTATCTGTTCGCGCTGGCGGTGCGCGGCGATTCCGGCGCGGCGGAGCAGGCATCCGATCCGCATCAGATGGACGCGCTGCTGGCGAGTCTTGACGCGCCCGCCTATGTGCTGGACCGGCATTGGGACGCCGTGGCGTGGAATCCGGCGGCGCAGGCCCTGTTCACCGGTTGGCTGGGCGGGCCGGAGCGCAATCAGTTGCGCTATGTCTTTCTCGATCCCGAAGCGCGCCTCTTCATCGTCGACTGGCCGGAGCGCGCGTCACGACTGGCCGCTGAATTTCGCGCCGATTCCGTCGAAGGGCAGGACGATCCGGCGCGGCGCGCCCTGATCGAGGAACTGCGCCACACAAGCGCCGATTTCGCCGCCGCGTGGGCGTCGCAAAACGTGCTGGCGCGCGAAGGCGGGCTCAGGCGCTTTCACACCGGGACGGGCATGCGCGACTTTACGCAATTTACCCTGCGACCGGACGCCTGGCGCGATCTGAAACTGATCGTACTGACGCCTATTTCGCGACCTTGATGGCGGCTTCCAGGCTGGCGAGATCGTGATTTTCGACCGCCTTGCCGTTGACGAACAGGGAGGGCGTGCTACGGATTCCGGCGTCGAGGGCGGCCTCGTGTTCGGAGTTCAGTTTTTGCAACCCCGCCGGGTCGCTGGCGCAGGCGTTGAAAGCGGCCTCGCTGAAGCCGAAACCGGCGGCGATGCGGTTCAAAATCGGCTTGGCGATGATATTGCTCTCGCCCCAGGCGTAGTAGTCTTTCTGGCCGCGCATCATGGCGTCCACAACGGCAAAATACTTATCCTTGCCCGCGCATTCCGCCAGTCGCGTCCCGGCGACGGCGATGGTCGCCACGCCGGTCAGCATCGGGCGAAAGACATAACGCACCTTGCCGGTGTCGATATAGTTCGCCTTGATTTGCGGGAAGACGCTCTCATTGAAGGCCGCGCAGGCCGGGCAGGCGACCGAGCCGTATTCGATCAGGGTCACCGGCGCGTCGGCTCTGCCCAGGACATGATCGGCGGGCGTCACCTTTGCCAGTTGCGCAGGCAGATCGCCCGCCTGAGCCGAAACGGCGGCGAACGAAAGGGCGATAGCGGTCAGTACGGCGCGCATTACTGGCTCTTGAGCAGAGGTTGCAGCGCCTCGTCGAAGTCGCTGATCGTGCCGGAATGGCGGTCAAGCATCTGGCCGTTGATGACAAAGGTCGGCGTCGAATTAATCCCGGCCTTCATATATTTATCGACATTGTCCTGAATGCGCAAAATCCCTTTGGGATCGGTCACGCACTGGTCGAACGCCTTGCCGGTCACGCCGTACTTGGCGCCGATCTGACGCAGCACCGGCAGGGCGTTGGTGCCGGTCCCATCGGCGAACATCTGATCCTGCGCCGCCCAGATGTCGTCGATGACCTTGAAATAATCAGCCTTGCCCGCGCAGCGCGCCAGCAGGATCCCGGCGGTCGAGACATCGTTCGGCGGCGTCAGGAATTCGCGATAGACGTAATGGACCTTACCGGGCGTGATGTACTTGGCCATCAGTTGCGGCATGACGTCCTTGTTGAACTCGGCGCAGTGCGGGCAGGTGACGGAGGCGTATTCCACGATCTCGACCTTGGCGTTGGGATTGCCGAGATCCATATCGCCTTCGCCGACCGGCTTAGGCGCGGGCTTGGAGCAGGCGGCCAGCAGGGCCAGGGCGGCGACGGCGGTAAGGGCGGTGCGGAATTTCATGATCGGTCTTTACTTCAGCAGGGGCTGGATGGCGGCGTCAAAGTCGCTGATGTCGCCCTTGACCAGGGTGAGCGGCTTGCCGTTGACATAGAAGGTCGGGGTGCGATCGACGTGATCGTCGCGCATATAGCGCGTCATCTTGTCGTTGAGCGCCTTGATGCCGTCCTTGTCGGTGATGCAGGCGTTGAACTCGGCTTCGGTCATGCCGGCGGATTGGGCGATGCTCCACAGCACCGGGCGGGCGTTGGCGTAGCCGGTTTCTTCGCCGCCCATGGCGTCCTGTGAGCGCATGATGGCGTCAACGACGCTGAAATACTTGTCGTGGCCGTCCTTCCTGGCGATGCACTGGGCCAGCAGATGACCGGCGGCGGCGACATTGGCGTTGCCGGTCATCATCGGCTTATAGACGTACAGCACCTTGCCGGTGTCGACATATTTGGCCTTGACCTGCGGCATGATCGTCTCATTGACATGGGCGCAAATCGGACACGCGACCGAAGCATATTCGACCAGGGTGACCTTGGCCTGCGGATTACCCAGGCTCATCTCTCCGGCGGCGAGGTCGGTCTTCTTGGCGCAGCCCGACGCGGCCACGACCACAAGGGCCAGCGCGCCGAACACGGCCATGCGCGACAACAGATTGGAAAAGGTCATGGGGCTCCCCGAAGAAGATGCGGAATCGGCGCTTGGGCCAATACCGGCTGTTTTAGCCTGTCGGCCTGTTTTTTAAAGTGCAAAATATGCCGCAAATATGACCTCACGGTCTGGACGAGGTCTGGTTTTGCCGACGCAGCACGCCGCGGCCCAGTTTGAGGAGCTGGACGCGAAGTTTGTCATCGGCCACATCGGCGACCTGCTTTTGCAGGCTCAACTCCTCCTGCGGGCTGAGCGGGCGCGGCGGGGCAGGCCTTTCGGGGCGCGGGCTCTGGCTCAGCGGCCCCTGCACGATGCGCAGGCGTTCGATGCGCCGCCCGCCGAAATAGAGGTTGATGCGATCGAGCAGATTCGCCGACTGATGCTGGATCAGCGGCGCATAGGCGCCCATGACGCGGATTTCCAGCGCTCCGCCAGCATTTGCGCGGCCACGGATGACGCGCACCGGTTCGCTGACCTTGCCCAAAGACGCCCCGATAATCTCCGGCCAGCGGTGTTTCAGCGCGCCGAGCCCGTCATCGACGCCGGCGAATTTCGCTTCGAGGCTTTTCAGAAACGGCTGAACCTGCTTAACAACGGGCGGCCTCGGTTTTGGCGCGCGTTTGGTGCGCGTCGTTTGCAGGATGCGGACCGAATCTTCCAGAGAGGGCAGCGAGCGTTTCATCGTGACGATTATACGCAAGGATGCGGCGCTTGTCGCGCGTTTACGCAACGGCCTGCTCGACTGGTACGACGCGCACGGGCGCGATCTGGTCTGGCGAAGAGGGGCGCGCGATCCGTACCGCGTCTGGCTGTCGGAAGTGATGTTGCAGCAGACCACCGTGCCGCACGCGACGCCCTATTATGAAAAATTCCTGAGCCTGTGGCCGACGGCGCGCGATCTTGCGGCGGCGGACGATGCGCGCGTCATGGCGGAGTGGGCGGGGCTTGGTTATTATGCGCGGGCGCGGCGGTTGCTGGAGTGCGTGCGCGTCGTTGTCCGCGATCATGGGGGCGAATTTCCCCGCAGCGTGGCGGAGCTTCTCGCCCTACCAGGCTTCGGGCCTTATACGGCGGCGGCGGTGGCGGCGATCGCCTTCGGCGCAGCGGCCAATGTGGTGGACGGCAATGTCGAGCGCGTGATGACGCGGCTTTACGCGATCGAAACGCCTCTGCCCGCCGGACGCGCCGATGTGCGCGAAGCCGCCGCGCAATGGATCGGCGCCGAACGGGCGGGCGACTGGCCGCAGGCGCTGATGGATCTGGCCAGCCTGATCTGCCGCCCCAAGGCGCCGCAATGCCTGCTATGCCCGCTGGCCGAGGCGTGCGAGGCGCGCGCGCAGGGCGAGCCGGAGCGGTATCCGGTCAAGCTGACCAAACCGCCCAAATCGCGCCGCTTCGGCACGGTGTACATCCTGCGCCTTGAGGGGGCGATCATCGCCGAACAGCGCCCGGACAAAGGCTTGCTGGGCGGCATGCTGGGCCTGCCGCATTCCGAATGGCGGTCTGCGCCGGATGAAGCGAGGCCTCCGCTGGACGGCGACTGGCGCGATCTGGGCGCGTATCAGCACGTCTTCACTCACTTCGCCCTGACCCAGAGCGTGCGGTTGCGCGATGTCACGCGCACCGAGGCGGACGCTCTGCTGCGGGCGCGCAATGACTGGCGCTGGCTGCCTCTGGCCGAGGCGCGCAGCCTGCCGACCGTTTTCGCCAAGGCGCTGAAATTGATGAAACCCTGATTTTTCGGCGCCGCCTTCGACATTGGCGCAATTGTCGGCGGGCGCCCAGAAGCTGGCCAGAAATTAGGAAGCCGTGTTCGTTCCGTTGGCGTCGATCTGGCCGTTGCCGTCGATCTGGCACTTTTCCGGCACCTTGTCCGACTTGGCGGCGACGTCGCAGGGTACGGCGGGATTAAAGCCGGTGCGCGCCGCGTTCAGCACCGCGATATAGCCGCGCTTGTTGGCGCAGGCCAGCTCCATGACGATCGCGCCGCTTTTGGCCATAAAGCCGTAACGCACCTGGACCAGGTCGCAATCGGCATTGACCTGAGACGACGCCTTGGCGGCGACCTTGAGATTGGCCAGCAGAGCCTCGTCGCTGGTGAAGCGGCAGGTCAGTTTCAGCACGTGACCAGCCAGGCAGTCATAGGCTTCAAAGCTTGAACCGGACGCCTTGCCGGGTAAAAAAGCCAGCAGACCGTTGGGCTTTTGCAAGCAATGGAATTCAACCACGTCGCGACCGGTCGCCGTATCCGTTCCCAGCTTGGCGTACTGATCGAAATCGCAGGCGACCTGCGCCTGTTGCAGGGCGGCGGCGTAGGCGTCCTTCTGGGCGTCGGTCTTCGCTTCGGTCACAGCCTCAGCATGGGCGGTCTGCGCCTTGGCGGCGGCCTTTGCGGTCGCTTCGTCGGTGAATTTGCAGCCGCCGATGGCCTCGGCCTTGTCGCAGCCGAAGGTGGCGGCGACCTTTCCGGAGGCGTCCAGCGCCAGAATAAAGCCCGGCGGCGTCGCGCAGGCGACCTCGAAGAAATCGACGGCGTTCTTGGCGCCGATATAACGGGCGTCGCTGGCGTCGCAGTCGGCGCGCGCCTTCCTGGCGAACGGCGCCAGGGTCTTGACCGCCGCCGCGTGATCGCCCAGCGTACAGGCCAGCGCCGTGCCGTCGGTTTGCAGGCAATTCATCATGCCGACGCTCTGATCGGCCTTGTCGTCATGCGGAATATTGTAGACGGCGTCTGTTCCGTCCTTGCAGGTCAGTTCATAGAACTCGCCCTCCTTTTTCGCATCCTCGGCGATCCAGCGCGCGTCGGCGACCTTGCAGTCGGGCATGCGCGTCTGCGCCAGCGGCGTCAGCCAGTAGTGATTGATGCGGTTGCCCGGCAGGGAGCAGGCCGGATAGGTCTTGTTCTTCGTCCGGAAGGCTTCGGCCATGTTGCAGTTGACGGGTTGCTCGAAGCTTCCGTCCTTGTAACGCACAAGAAAATAACCCTTCAGGCTCTTGCAGGCGACTTCATAGGAATCGCCTTTGAGCGTCTTGCCGTCGCGTTTCGTATCGGCCGGGCCGACATAACGCGCGTCGGCCAGATCGCAGGACAGCTTCATGCCGTCGATGATGGCCGGGGCGTCGGCCATGCCGCGCGCGCGCATCTTCGGATCGGTATGATCGGTGATCGTTCCGGCCTGAGCCTGGACAGCGGCGAGGCATAACAGGCCAGCCGCAAGCGCGGCGAAATGTCGGGTCATGAGTCCCTCATTCATGATA
>DATMTF010000297.1:0-7691 GCA_035565015.1 Asticcacaulis sp.
ATCCATGAAAGCCAAATACGCCCTGAAAGCGCTTACCTACATGGCTCAGCATTCTACTGAAGCGGTGCGCAGCCGCCGCATCGCCGAGAGCGAAAACATACCGCAGAAGTTTCTGGACAACATTCTGCAGGATCTGCGCAACTCTGGTTTTGTTGACGCCAAACGTGGCATTTTCGGCGGTTATTTCCTCGCAAAGCCCGCCAGCGACATTCGCATTGGCGATATCATCCGTGTCATCGACGGGCCGCTGGCTCCGATCCGTTGCGCCTCTTTGAGCGCTTATCAGAAATGCGACGACTGCGTCGATGAAGCCGCATGTCAGTTGCGCCGTCTGATGGCGGATGTGCGCAACGCCATGTCGTCTGTCCTCGATCAGCGATGTTTGCAGGATCTGATCGACAGTTCCGAAGCAGCCTGAAGTTCGCGTATCCCACTCACCCTTCACCAGACGAGGAGCACATGAGCGTATCGTCCGATGACCCCGCGCGCCCTGATCTTTCCGAGATTGAGCGCCATATTCTGAACAGTCTGCAACAGATCCGCTTCGGATCTCTGGAGATCGTGGTTCATGATTCCCGCATCGTCCAGATCGAACGCAGCGAAAAACTGCGTTTCGACGTCAAGGGCAAGCCACTCAACGACAGCCTGTCCTGATCACGCCGCTTCACGAATGCGCCAGATGCATATCGTGCGCTTTTAACCTCAACTATAATCATAACCGAATTCGCTGACCGGACCACCGGAGGTGATGGCTCACACGGAGTTCATCCTATGCGAATCCCCCCGCTTTCGCTCAGCCTCATGCTGAGCTTCGCCACCGCGCTGACGCCGGTTCTGGCCCATGCCCAAAATACTGAGCAAGGCAGCGACGCGACGTTCGCGCCCTTCACACATCCTGACGGCACGCCGTTTACCACCGACGAAAAGATCGACGCGCTTCAGCAGGAGCTGAATACGCTGAAAAGCCAGCGTTCGCTCGATCAGGACATCGCCACGGCGGCTGCGGCCAATGCCGCCAGCGTCACGCTCGATAAGAAAGGGCTCAATTTCGCCTCGCCGGACGGCAAGTACGCCTTCGGCCTCAATGTCAACGCCAATGTCGATCTGCACAGCTTTGGCCATGACGGCGGGACGCTTCAGGACGAGGTGGTCGATCGGCTGGTCCGTCCAACCTTCAGCGGTAAGGCGGGCAATGCCTTCTTCAAGATCACAGCAGAATTGGGCGGCTCGTCGTCGGCGGCGGCCTCGCTGGTCGATGGCTATGTCGGCTACAAATTCTCCGACGCGGTTCAGGTTCAGGCGGGCAAGTTCAAATCGCCGCTCGGCCTTGAGCGCCTCCAGTCCGACCCCGACGTGATCTGGGTCGAGCGCGGCCTGTCCACCAACCTCGTGCCCAATCGCGACCTCGGCTATCAGGTGTCCGGCAATCCCATCCCCGGCGTCCTCGAATATCAGGTCGCCCTGCTCAATGGCGCGACCGACGGCCAGAACCTCAATAACGATCTCGACAACCACAAGGATCTGGCCTGGCGCGTCTTCGCCACGCCGTTCGCCAATTCCGGCGCGGTCTGGCTGCAAGGCTTCGGTCTGGGTTGGGGCGGATCGGACGGCGAGCATGTCGGCAATACGACCAACAGCCAGTTGCCGAGCTACAAGTCGATCGGTCAGCAGACCTTCTTCAAATACGCCACGGGCGTCTATGCCAGCGGCAAGGAAACGCGCTCCAACCCGCAGGCCTTCTTCTATCTCAACAATTTCGGACTTCTGGCCGATTATGTCGAGGTCAAACAGCAGGTGACGCTGGGCGCGAAAAGCGCGCGCCTGAAACATACGGGTCTGGATGTGTCCGGCTCTTGGGTGCTGACCGGCGAGAACGTCTCTTACAAGGGCGGCGTCAAACCGGCGCACGATGTCAGCCTGAAGACCGGCGGCTGGGGCGCGTGGGAGCTGACCGCGCGCTACGGCTACAACGAAATCGACGATGCGGCCTTCTCAGGCGGCTTCGCCTCGTTGAGCAGTTCGGCGCGCAAGGCCACCGACACCGGCCTCGGCCTCGGCTGGTACTGGAGCGAAAACCTCAAGCTCCTGCTCGACTACGATCAGACCAAGTTCGAAGGCGGCGCAGCCGCCGGCGCCAACCGCCGCACCGAAGACTTCACCGCCGCCCGCGTCCAGTTCCGCTACTGATCGAGAGGACACACAACATGCAACGCCGATCTTTTCTCAAAACCCTGGCCGGCGGCGCCGCGCTCGCCGCCGCTTCAGGCGCCCTGCCCCGCGTGACCTTGGCGGCGGGCAAGACCCGCGAACTGCTCAACGTCTCCTATGACCCGACGCGCGAGCTTTACGAAGCCTATAACCCCTTGTTCATCCAGCACTGGAAGCAGAAATCGGGGGAAGACATCACGGTCCGCCAGAGCCACGGCGGCTCCGGCGCCCAGGCGCGATCGGTCATCGACGGCGCGCCCGCCGATGTGGTGACCTTGGCCCTGGCTGCCGATATCGACGCCATCTCCGCCAGGTCGGGGCTTTTGCCCGCCAACTGGCAGTCGCGTTTCCCGAACTTCTCCACGCCCTACACCTCGACCATCGTGTTTCTGGTGCGCAAGGGCAATCCGAAAAAGATCAAGGACTGGGACGACCTGATCCGGCTCGACGTCTCGGTCGTTACGCCCAACCCGAAGACCTCAGGCGGCGCGCGCTGGAACTATCTGGCCGCCTATGCCTACGCCAGGAAGCGCTGGGGCACGGACGCCAAGGCGCAGGAGTTTTTGCGCAACCTGTTCAATCGCGTCCCGGTTCTCGATACCGGCGCGCGTGGATCGACCGTCACCTTCGCTGAGCGCGGCGTCGGCGATGTGCTGATCGCCTGGGAGAACGAAGCGTTTCTGGCGCTCAACGATATCGGCAAGGGCAAGTTCGAGATTGTGGTTCCCTCAATCTCGATTCTGGCCGAGCCGCCGGTCGCCGTCGTGGACAAGAACGCGTTGAAGAACGGCAACCTGGCCGCAGCGCGCGAATATCTGTCTTATCTTTACAGCCCCGAGGCGCAGGAGATTATCGCCAAGAACTATTACCGACCGATCGATAAGACAGTGGCCGCCAAATACGCCAGCCAGTTCCCGACGCTCAACCTCGTCACCATCCGCAACTTCGGCGGCTGGAAAAAGGTGCAGGCCGAACAGTTCGATTATGGCGGCGTGTTTGACCAGATCACCCGGAAATAATAGTGCGCGCATAGCCCGCGAGCGCACGGGCGTCGCCGCCTCCCCATCGGCGGCGCCCGCCTTCTCATCCAACCGACAGGGTTTCATATGACGGGACAACCCGACTCCGCTCCGGTCCTGCCGGACACTTTCCATCCGCCCGGCCTGCATGTGCGCACGCGCGTCCTGCCAGGATTTAAGATCACGCTCGGCCTGACCCTCTTCTATCTCAGCGTCCTGGTCGTCATCCCGCTGATCGCCCTGATCGCGCGGCCGTGGGAGCATGGCCTCAAGGGCGTTCTGTTCGTGCTGACCGATCCGCGCGTGCTGCATGCCCTGTGGATCAGCTTCTCGATCGCCTTCGCCGCAGCCTTCGTCAATGTGTTTGCGGGCCTGATCGTAGCCTGGAGCCTGACACGCTATAAATTCCCCGGACGCCGCCTGCTCGACGCCTTTATCGACCTGCCCTTCGCCCTGCCAACCGCGGTAGCGGGCATCGCCCTGTCGAGCCTCTATGCGGGCAATGGCTGGCTGGGGCAGTGGTTCGATACGATCGGCCTCAAGGTCGCCTATACGCCGCTCGGCATCTTTGTCGCGCTGGTCTTCATCGGTCTGCCCTTCATAATGCGCAGCGTACAGCCGGTGCTGGCCGAGTTTGAAGCCGAGATCGAGGAGGCCGCGCAAACCCTGGGCGCGAACGGCTGGCAAACCCTTGTCCGCATCGTCCTGCCCGCCCTGATGCCGTCGCTGGCCACCGGCTTCTCGCTGGCTCTGGCGCGCGGCGTCGGCGAATATGGCAGCGTGATCTTCATCGCCGGCAACATGCCCTATGTCTCCGAGATTGCGCCCCTTCTGATCGTCATCAAGCTTCAGGAATTCGACTATGCCGGGGCCGCCACTGTGGGCGTGCTCATGCTGGCCCTGTCCCTGGCCATCCTCGTCGTGCTGAACTTAATACAGCGCCGCTTCGCCCGCTGGGGAGCCGCCGCATGACCGCCCGCGCCCCGCAAACCCCGAAGACCGCCGGCGCGATGGCCCTGCTCGGCTTCACCCTCCTGTGGCTGGGCGTCATCATCGTCCTGCCGCTGGTCTATGTGCTGGCGACCGCCTTCGCCAAGGGCGTCGCGCCGTGGCTGAGCGCGCTCGGCAACGAAGACACGATCTCCGCCATCAAACTGACCCTGCTGGTGGCGGCGATATCCGTGCCGCTCAATGCCGGCTTCGGTCTGTGCGCCGCCTGGGCGATCACGCGTTTTGAATTTCCCGGCAAGAGCCTCCTTCTGGCCGTGCTCGACCTGCCCTTTTCACTATCGCCGGTAATTGCCGGTCTCGTGTGGATCCTGCTGTTCGGGGCGAATGGCTGGTTCGGCTTTCTGTTGCGCGACTATGACGTCAAGATCGTCTTTGCCCTGCCGGGACTGGTGCTGGCAACGGTGCTGGTCACCCTGCCTTTCGTGGCGCGCGAACTGATCCCGCTGATGGAGGATCAGGGTACGGACGAGGAGGTGGCGGCGCGTACGCTCGGCGCGCGCGGCTGGGACATCTTCTTCCGCGTCACCCTGCCCAATATCAAATGGGCGCTGACCTATGGCGTGCTGTTGTGCACGGCGCGGGCCATGGGCGAGTTCGGCGCGGTCAGCGTTGTCTCCGGCCATATCCGCGGCCTGACCAACACCCTGCCGCTGCAAATCGAGATCGCCTACAACCAGTATGACACGGTCGGCGCCTTTGCGGCGGCCTCGATCCTGGCCGGTCTGGCGCTCGTCACCCTTGTTCTCAAAACCCTGCTGGAATGGCGCTTCGCTCATGAGCTGGCCGCCAACCGCAGCCACTGAACCGGCCAAAGGAAACAGTTCCATGACCCTGTCGATCACCAATATCACCCGCACCTTTTCCGGCTTCGCGGCCTTGAAAGACATCAGTTTCGAGGCGCAGCCGGGCGAATTCATCGCCCTGCTCGGCCCGTCCGGCTCCGGCAAGACGACGCTCCTGCGCCTGCTGGCCGGGCTCGACGCGCCCGACGCTGGCACGATCAGCTTCTGCGGCGAGGATTATCTGAAGCTGAACCCGCGCGAGCGCCGCATCGGTATGGTGTTCCAGTCCTACGCCCTGTTCCGTCACATGACGGTGGCGCAGAACATCGCCTTCGGCCTCAATGTGCGCTCCGGCAAGACGAAACCGCCAAGGGCCGAGATCAGGGCTACGGTCGAACGTCTGTTGAAGCTCGTGCAACTTGACGGGCTTGGCAAACGGTATCCGAGCCAGCTTTCGGGCGGACAAAGACAGCGGGTCGCTCTGGCGCGGGCGCTGGCCATCGAACCGCGCATGTTATTGCTCGACGAACCGTTCGGCGCGCTCGATGCCTTGGTGCGTAAGGATCTGCGCCGCTGGCTGCGCCATATCCACAATGAGACCGGCGTCACGACCATCTTCGTTACCCACGATCAGGAAGAAGCGCTCGACCTCGCGGACCGCGTGGTGGTGCTGAAGGATGGCCAGGTCGAACAGATCGGCGCCCCGCTGGAGATTTTCGATGCGCCGGTCTCGGCTTTCGTGTTCGATTTTCTCGGTTCTGCCAATCGTCTGCCGTGCCGGATTAAGGACGGGCGGGCGATCTTTGATGGCTTCGACACAGCTCTCGCTGCTTCGGCTGCGGATGGCGAATACATCGCGCGTTTTCGCCCGTTCGAGGTCGATTTGACTAAGGACGGCCCCGGCATTCCCGTAACCGTGAACGCCGTGCTGGCGGCTGGCAGCGCCCTGCGACTAGAGTTACTAGGTTGCGATGGTGCTTTGTTTGAGACCCAGTACGCTCACGGTACAACTCACTCATATGCCCTTGGCGATGAACTCAATCTGCGTCCTCGCAGGGTTTTTGCGTACTGACAGCCTCGCGCCCAAGACGGTCATTGGCGGAGCCCACATCCCTCGCGCCAGAAAGCGGTCATTGGATTTCGATTGTCTTCGCCAAAGCGGATCACAGCAGGGGGCGACGTCGGGGTCACTGAGACTTTGGGTCTGATCTTGCCAAACACCAGTCGGCTATGATCTGCAGTGCTTTGGGTGACAGTGTTTCGTCGATGCGGCCATACTCAGCGGGAGAACCCGTCTTAGCCTCCTGGAAAAGATGATTAAGACCGGGCAGCTCCCTTACGGTTACATCAGAATCTTCGCTGAGTGCAGCCTTTATTGCCGCCAGGTTTTCCTGGGGCTCAACCTGGAGGTCCAGCGAGCCGCCAATGGCCAGAACGGGGACGCGCACCTTTTGCAGAATGGGCGCGGGATCGTAACGAAGGAATGAATACGACCACGGCGTGGTCAGAGCGGCTACATATTGGTCGCCGATCTCCTTCGTGAAAGTTCCGTTAGCGACCGCTCTTTCAACGCCAGGGTTTAGTTTAATGCGTGCATCGGCTGGATCATTCGAAGATTCGATGATGGCGAAGGCGGCTTTACGCATCGCCGCATCCTTGGCAACCACTGCCTCAGGAGCGCCGTTGGCGCGTTCTATCAGCTCGCTCTGACGGAGCAGAACCTTGTCGCCCCGCAACCCTGTTCCGGCCATAAGAACGATAAAATCGACGCCAGGATCGGCCACGGCCACGGCGGGAGCAATGAGGCCGCCCTCGGAATGCCCGATCAGACCAACATGACGTTGATCGACATCGCTGCGTGTCTTGAGATACGTCGTCGCCGCCAAGGCGTCGGAGATGAAATCCGCCGTTGTCGCGGTAGCGTAATCGCCGGTAGATTCCCCGACGCCCCTCTTGTCGTAGCGTAGGACGGCCAAACCCTGGCGATTGAGATAGTCGGCGAGAACCAGAAAAAGCTTGTGTCCCAGCAGGTTCTCGTCGCGATCATTCGGGCCCGACCCGGAAATCAGTACGACAGTCGGAAATGGGCCGGCGCCGGCTGGTTTACTGAAAGCGCCTCTCAGGGTTACGCCTTCCGTCTGGTAGTTGGTAAAACTGATCTGTTCGGTTACGTAAGGCAGCTGCCCGTGGGCTATCGCCTCTTCCTGGGGTCGCCTCGGCGCGGCGATTTCAGCCGCAACGGCGCGATGCAGATCAAGAGGAATGTCCCGGCCCTGATGCCAGGTGCCGGTCCACTGAGCTTTAGCATCGTTCCATGTGGCGTCGTAGCTTCCATTGATCGGCGGCACTGTGAACTTCAGATGATCAGGGGGCGCATCCACGGCGCCGAGCGGAATTTTTGCATCACCTTGGTCCAGGCTTTCCAGCGAGCCGGTAAGTTGGCCGTCGCTGCCGCGCGTCAGATGCACAACGATGTGCAATTGTCCCGCGATTACGCCGGCCCAGTCACCAGCAGCGTCCTCGGCGCGCGCGGCTTCTCCCGTCAGCAGGGCGATGCCCGCTGCCATCCATATAAGCTTTTTCATGAGATCCCCTCGTTGAAGTTTACTGGCGTCTAAATTCAGGCCGGCCGCCGAGCCCGTCCGTCCAGCCAAACGCAATAGCAAAGCGT
>DATMTF010000298.1:0-2685 GCA_035565015.1 Asticcacaulis sp.
TGACCCACCTGACCCTCGCCTCCGCCTCCGCCTCCCGCGCCGCCCTCCTGACCGGCGCCGGGCTCGTCTTTGACAAAATCCCCGCCGATCTCGATGAGGACGCGCTCAAGGATGACGCCCTCGCCCGCGCCCTTAGCCCCAAGGCGGTCGCGCTCGAACTGGCCAGAGCCAAGGCGATCCACGTCTCCCTGCGCCAGCCCGGCCTCGTTCTGGGCGGCGATCAGGTGTTGCAACTCGAACAGGATCTGATCAGCAAATCACCGGACAGAACCGCCGCGCGCCAGCTTTTGCAACGCATGAGCGGCAAGACCCATTATCTGCATGCAGCGCAGGCCCTGGCGGAAAACGGTCAGATCGTGTGGTCGAACGTCGAAACCGCCGAGATGACCGTGCGGACTTTGAGCAACGCCGCCATCGACGCCTATCTCGACGCAGCGGGTGATAAGATCCTGTCCAGCGTCGGCGCCTATCAGCTTGAAGGCCTGGGCGTAAACCTGTTCGACTCCATCCGCGGCGACTATTTCACCGTGCTGGGCCTACCCCTGCTGCCGCTGCTGGCGCAGCTTCGTCATATGAAGGTGATTGCGTGACCGACCTGATGAACCATCTCCCGACCGGCGCGGCTCTGGTCGCCGGCGTGGTCGGCCAGCCGATCCGTCATTCGCTGAGCCCGTTCCTGCACACGGCATGGCTGCGTCAGATGGGATTGAATGGCGTCTATGCCCCGTTCGCGCCGAAAGACGAACACGGTTTCGACCGGCTGATCCTGTCGTGCCGCTCTAATGGCGTCAAGGGCCTGAACGTCACCGCCCCGTTCAAGGCGCAGGCCCTGGCCCTGGCCGATACGGTCAGCGATACGGCGAAAAAAGCCGGGTCCGCCAATCTGTTGACCTTCGACGATGATGGCTACATCCATGCCGACTCCACGGACGGCCACGGCCTGATCCGCGCCTTTGAGCTTCAGGCGCCGGACTGCGACCTGTCGTCGGCGCCCGTCGCGATCCTTGGCGCGGGCGGCGCGGCGCGCGCCGTGGTCGCCGCCCTGCTCGACAAGGGCTGCCCGGAGGTGCGCGTCATCAACCGCACCCTGGCGCGCGCCGAGGAACTGGTGTTCGCGTTTCAGACCGGTGTGACCGCCTTTGACCTGAGCCAGACCGAGCGCGCCTTCGCGGGCGCCTGCGCGGTGATCAACGCCGCGTCGGGCGGACCGCATCCGCCGCTTGACGCCCTGCCCGGCACGGCGGCGGTCATGGACATGACTTATCGCCCGCTTAAAACGGCCTTCCTGCAAAGCGCTGAGGCGCGCGGCCTCGCCACGGTTGACGGTCTCAACATGCTGATCGAACAGGCGCGCCCGTCGTTTCAGGCCTTTTACGGCGTCGAACCGTGGCCGGGCTTCGACATCCGCGCCCTGGCGCTGAACTTCCTCGGTGAAGCATGATCCGTCTGGGTCTGACCGGCTCCATCGGCATGGGCAAATCGACCGTGGCGGCCATGTTCGCCGACGAAGGCGTCCCCGTCTGGGACGCCGACGCCGCGGTGCATCGCTTATATATGGAGGATTCCGCGCTGAAGGCCTCCCTGTCTGAAGCGTTTGGCGACGTGTTGAGCGATGATCGTATCGATCGCTTCAAGCTATCCGCCGCCTTGCATAAAGACCCGAAGGGTTTTGATCGCCTGAACGCATTGGTGCATCCACGCGTGGTCGAGGACCGCGCCGTCTTTTTCGCGCGCCATGCCGATGCAGCGATTGTGCTGGCCGATATTCCGCTGTTGTTTGAGACGGCGGCGGAGCGCCAGCTCGATAAGGTGGTGGTGGTCAGCGCGCCGCACGACCATCAGCGCACGCGCGTCCTGGCCCGGCCCGGCATGACCGAAGCGAAATTCGCCGCCATTCTGGCGCGCCAGATTCCCGACGCTGAAAAACGCCGCCGCGCCGACTATCTTATCGATACGTCACAAAGCCTTGACGCCTGCCGCAAACAGGTGCGTGACATAATCGCTGAGCTGAAGGGACAGGGCGACTGACATGGCTATCGAAATCGTTCTCGACACCGAAACCACAGGGATCGACCCACGCAAGGGCCACCGGCTGATCGAAATCGGCTGTATCGAGATCGAAGACCTTTTGCCGACCGGACGCACCTTCCACTACTATATAGACCCGGAACGTGAGATCGAGCCGGACGCGATACGGGTCCACGGCATCACTAACGAAAAGGTGCGCGGCCAGCCTAAATTCGCCGATGTCGTTGAAGCCATGCTTGACTTTATCGGCGACAAACGCCTGATCGCGCACAATGCGCCGTTCGACCGCGGCTTTATCAATATGGAGCTGGAGTTGCACGGGCGGATGCCGACGCCCGACCATCAGTGGCTCGACACGCTCGACATGGCGCGTAAGCGTTTTCCCGGCGCGGCCAATTCGCTCGACGCCCTGTGCCGGCGTTTCAACATCTCGTTGGCCGAGCGCGACCTGCACGGCGCGCTGATCGACGCCCGCCTGCTGGCCTCGGTTTATCTGGAGCTGCTGGGCGGCAAGGAGCGCGGCCTCAATCTGGAAATGGCCGCCGCCGTGGCCGCCGCCGCCGAAGCCGCCGCCCACACCGGCTACGGCCCGCGCCCGCGATCGCTGAAACCCCGCATCCACCCCGAAGAGGCGGAAGCCCACGCACAATTCGTGGC
>DATMTF010000299.1:0-10361 GCA_035565015.1 Asticcacaulis sp.
AAATCGGCGCTCTAAGCTTGCAAATGCGCGGGTATGTCCTGCTGCTGATGCAGGACGCGCAGGACGTCGAGATGATCGTCGCGCTCGACATAGAGCGCGACATAGGGAAAGCGCTCCGTCAGGCTTGCGCGCAACCCTGGCAGATCAAGCTGTTCGGCATAGCGCGGCGATCCCGATGCAGGATGCGATTCCAACTGCGCCCACATGGCGTCCACCGCCGCGATAAACTCGACTGCCAGCCCCGGACCGGATTCCCTGAGATAATAGCTGAAAGCCCGCTCAATGTCGCGCTCTGCGACCTCACGCAGACGAACAGGCTTCATCCCTGCGCCGCCGCCCGTTTCAGGAGGTCGGCTTTGAGATCGCGCCAATCGCGGCCCTGCGGCGAATTCAGGCCTTCCGCGATCAGGGCGCGCAGACGTTCCGCCGCCGCCTGCTGCTCGTCCCGGCGCACCAGTTCGCGAAGATACTCACTGTGCGAACCGTAACCGCCGCTGCGCACCCGTTCATCGACGAAAGCCTTGAGCGAATCCGGCATGGAGATGTTCATCGTGGCTGTCATGGGATGAACCTAACACGAATGGCAAAAATTGCCAAGGCGACACCCTACACCTCCGCCCACATCCGCAGCAGATTGTGGTAGTGCCCGGTCAGACCCAGCACCTCGGCGCTGTCGCCGACTTGCTCGCGCAGGCGGATAATCGTGGCGTCCAGTTCGAACAGCAGACGCCGCTGCGTTTCGTCGCGCACCATGCTTTGCAGCCAGAAGAAGGAACACACCCGCGCGCCGCGCGTCACCGGCGTGACCTGATGCAGGCTTGATGACGGATAGAGGATAAGGTCGCCCGCCGGCAGCTTGGCCTCATGCACGCCATAGGTGTCCGACACCTCCAGCACGCCGCCGTCATAATCCTCCGGCTCGCACAGGAACAGGGTGCAGGACAGGTCGGTGCGCAGCTTGTCCGCGCCGCCGGGCAGATTGCGCACCGAACCATCGACATGAAAGCCGTAGGTCTCGCCGCCCTCATAGGCGTTGAAAAGCGGCGGGACGATGCGCAGAGGCAGGGCGGCGGAGAAGAACAAAGGACTGCGCTTCAGTGCGGCCAGAACCACCTCGCCCAGTTCGCGCCCCAGCTCGGAATGTTCATCGATCTGGCGGTTACGCTTGACCCCGCCGCCCTGCGCCCCGACCGTCATGCGGCCATCGGCCCAGGGCGCGGCGTCGAGACGTGCGCGCAAAACCCGCACCTCTTCCTTCGACAGCACTTCCGGGACATGCAGCATCATGATCGCAACTCAGTATTTAAAGTTCAGGGTCAGGCGCACCGTGCGCGGCGTTCCCGGCGTGTAACGGTAGCCGCTCTTATTGATCGCCGCCACGTATTCCGCATCGAACAGATTATAGACATTCAGTTGCGCGACGACATGCTGGCTGAGCGGATAGCTGGCCATACCGTCCATCACCCAGTAGGACTTGGTGTAGGCGGGCGTGCCGACCGCGCCGTCCCTGCCGCGCTTCATCTCGCCATTATAGCGCGGACCGCCTGCAATCGTCAGCCCATGCCAAGGCCCGTGATGCGCCGCATAGGCCGCCCACAGCGTGAAGGAGTCGGTCGGACTGTAGGCCAGATCGCTTGAGCCGTCCGCCGTAACCGCCGCCGCGTCCTTCACCTTGGTGTGGTTGAGCGTATAGCCCGCATTGATCGTCCATTCGCGGCTGATATGGCCGACCGCGCCCAGTTCGACGCCTTCGGCGGACTTGGAGCCGGTGTGGTAATAGGCGCCGTCCGTATCCTGTGTCACCGTATCCGAATACTGGGTGCGATAAACCGCGCCGGTCAGCGACAGGTGGCCGTGCGCCAGATCCCATTTGGTTCCGGCCTCCCAATTGCGCGCGACCTGGGGCTTGATGTCCGGATTGTTGGCGTTGCCCGCCGTCGCCGAGAGCGAGAAATTGGCGCCGCCCGGCGGCTGGGTCGTTTCGGCGTAAGAGGCGTAGAGGCTGCCATTCTTCACGGGCTTATAGATCAGGCCCAGACGCCCGCTCCAGACGCCATCCTTGACGTTAAGCGGCGCGGCGGCGTTCGAGCCGTCAGCGGCGATGGAGTCATAATCGGTCTGGAAGTTGTCGTAGCGCAGACCGGCATTGATCAGAACTTTTGGAGTCAGGCTCAGCGTGTCATTGACATAGGCGGCCTGCGTATCGGTCACGCCATGCGTATAGGCGCCGGTTAAACGACGGGTGTAACCGCCGACATTCGGATCAGGATCATAGACGCTGACCGCCGGATAGGCGCCCGCGGCGGCAGAGGTGTCGAAGGCGCGCGTCGTCTGCTCTTCGCGGCTGAATTCCAGCCCCAGGCTGACGCTGTGATGCATAAAGCCGGTGTCGAACTGCCCCGACAGATTTGTGTGGTTGACCAGGGTTTCGTTGGTTGTGTCGCGGTTGTTGACGAGACGCGTCAGCGTCCAGGTCGCAGGATCGTCAGGGTTCGGAGTCAGCAACGGTCGCGTGCCGCTCGCGGCCTGGCCCATAAAGGAGCCGAGTTGGTAGTCCTCATCGGTCTTGCCGTAGCGCGTCGTATTGCTCAGACGCCAGCCATTCTGGAAATCATGCTCGACTATGGCGGTCAGCAGGTCTTGCGTCGCCGTATCGTGATCGTCTTTTGTGCCGTAGAAATTCTCAGGATCGACCTTTGGAGCGCTGTTGAGGAAATCGCGCGATCCGGCGCCGTCGGACGAGGTATAGCCGGGCAGACCGATGGTGAAGACGCCGCCATCGGGCACATTGTCCTGCTCGACATGTTGCCAGCCCACGGTGACGCGCGTCGGCGTATTGACGCCGAAGCCGAGCGTCGGCGCCACGCCCCAGCGCTTGTTCTTTATGGCGTTACGCCCCGCCACGCCCGCATCCTGATCCATCAGGTTCAGCCGGAAACCGCTGTGTTCGCCGGTGCGCCAGTTCAGGTCCGCCGTGGCGCGGTAAAAATCGCCGCCGCCCGCCGAGGCCGAGCCGCTGTAGAGATTATCCAGCAGGGGCCGCTTGCTTTGCAGGTCGATCGCCCCGGTCGCCGCGCCGCGTCCGATATCCGCGCCGGCGCCGCCTTTCAGCACCTCGATGGATTCGATATTGAACATGTCGCGCGAGATCGTCGCCACGTCGCGCACCCCATCGACGAAGATGCTGCCCGACACGTCTGAGCCACGCATAAAGAGCGCATCGCCCGTCGAGGTGCTGCCGTTTTCACCGAGATAGAAGGTTCCGACGCCCGGCGAATTACGCAGGGCCTCGGTCAGGGTCGTGGCGCCCTGCTGTTCGATCAGGTCTTTCCTGATCACCTCAATGGTCTGCGGCGTATCGACCAGCGCCGCCGTGCGCTTCAGCATCGGCGCCTTTTCGCCCTTAACCACCACTTCGGTCGAACCATCGGCCAAAAGGGCGTCGGCGTGCGCTATTGAAGATACAGCCAGCGCGGCGCCGGTCAGCATCAGGGCGTAAGGGTTAAGCGCGTGCTTGCGATTACGAACAGAGGTCATGTCTCAATACCGTTTCGATGATGAAATCTTGTGATCCCGGTCATATTGAGAATCATTCTCACTTGCAAGCAGATTCTTGCGAATAATTTGCATATTCATTCGCAAGCGCCTATATGACGATAGGTCGCAGTCTGGAAACCGGCTGTGACTTGACCCGTGCGCGCCTGTGGACGATAAGCGCCGGTCATAGTGATAATCATTCGCAAGCCTTTTTTGAGTCCCCCTTGATGACCCTGCGCGACCTGCCGCTCGATACGCCCGCCCTGGTGACTGAGGTGTGTAATACGTCCGGCGGCGACATTATCAGCCAGCGCCTGCGCGAACTGGGCTTTGTGCCGGGCGAGCCGGTCGAGGTCGTCGGTCGCGGGCCGCTGGGCGGCGAGCCGCTTTTGATCCGCATCGGTTTCACGCGCTTTGCTTTACGCGGCAATGAGGCCGAGCGCGTTGTGGTGGAGAGGATCGGCTGATGGACGCCACGACAATCACTCACCCACTCACCATCGCCCTTGTCGGCAATCCCAATTGCGGCAAGACCGCCCTGTTCAACCAGCTCACCGGCGCGCGCCAGAAGGTCGCCAACTATGCGGGCGTGACGGTCGAACGCAAGGAAGGCGTATTCACAGCCCCGTCAGGCCGTCGCGTCTCGGTGCTGGACCTGCCCGGCGCCTATTCTCTGGAGGCGATGAGCCCCGACGAGATCATCACGCGCGACATCTGTCTGGGCCGCCGTCCGGGCGAGGCCATGCCCGATCTGATCGTGTGCGTCGCCGACGCGACGAACCTGCGCCTGCACCTGCGCTTCGTGCTGGAGGTCAAGAAATTGGGCCGCCCGATGATTCTGGCGCTCAACATGATGGACGCCGCCGCCGCGCGCGGCATCCGGGTGGACCGCGACAGACTGGAGGCCGAACTGGGCGTGCCGGTGATCGAGACCATTGCCGTCAAATCGGGCGGCGCGGCGGCGCTGGTCGGCCATATCGACGCAGGACTCATCCCGCCCAAACCGTCGATTGACGATCATCTCGACCTGCACGCTGAGGTCCGTCGGCTGCTCGACGCCGCTGTAGTCATGCCGACGCGGACCTCGAAGATCGACGACCGCCTCGATCGTATCCTGCTGCATCCGGTCTTCGGCCTGATGATCCTGGCCCTGACCATGTTCGTGGTGTTTCAGGCAGTTTTCAGCGGCGCGACTCCGGCCATGGACGCCATCACAGCGGGCTTCGACTGGGCGGCCGGGCTGGTGCGCGACCATATGCCGGACGGGCTGCTCAAAGGCTTTCTGGCTGACGCGGTGATCGGCGGGCTCGGTTCAGTCATCGTCTTCCTGCCGCAGATCCTGATTCTGTTCTTCTTCATCCTGGTGCTGGAAGAGTCCGGCTATCTGCCGCGCGCCGCCTTCCTGCTCGATCATCTGATGTCCAAGGCGGGCCTGACGGGACGCTCCTTCATCCCGCTCCTGTCCAGCCATGCCTGCGCCATCCCCGGCATCATGGCGACGCGCTCGATCCACGATGTGCGCGACCGCATCACCACCATACTGATCGCGCCGCTGATGACCTGCTCGGCGCGGATTCCGGTCTATGTGCTGCTGATTTCGGCCTTTATCCCCGAACGCAGCGTATTCGGCGTCTTAAGCTTCCGTGGGCTCGTCCTGTTCGGCATGTATCTGATCGGCATCAGCGGCGGCCTGATGGTCTCAACCGTCATGAAGTGGACGCGACGCGACCGCAGCGAACACCCGCTGCTGATGGAACTGCCGTCCTATCGCCTGCCGTCATTGCGCAATCTCGCCATCGGCCTGTGGGAGCGCGCGCAGATCTTCATGAAGCGCATCACCGGCATCATCTTCGCCGCCAATACCCTGCTGTGGGTGCTGACCACCTTTCCCGGCAAGCCGGCGGGCGCAACGGGGCCGGACATCGACTATTCGGTGGCGGGCATGATCGGCCACCTGCTGCATCCCATCTTTGCGCCGCTCGGCTTCAACTGGCAGATCTGCGTCGCCCTGATTCCGGGTCTGGCCGCGCGCGAGGTCGCCGTCTCGGCGCTCGGCACCGTCTATGCGGTGCAGGGCAGCGAGGATACGGTGTCGCAGGCGCTCGGCCACCTGATCTCGACCCAATGGAGCCTGGCCACCGCCCTGTCGCTGATGGCGTGGTACGTCTTCGCGCCGCAGTGCATGTCCACCCTGGCCGTGATCCGGCGCGAAACCAATTCGTGGAAGATGGTGGCGGTGACGGCGGGCTATCTGTTCGGCCTGGCCTATGTCGCAGCGCTGATCGTCTATCAGATCGTATCGAGATTGTAAGTCATGTGGCAGCCCCTCATCATCGCCCTGATCGTCGTCTTCAGCCTGTGGCAGGTCATGCGAAAATACCTGCCCGATACGACGCGCGATGTTCAGGGTCGACTCGCCAGAACGCTCGACCGGCGCGGTCTGCACCGCCTGAGCCATGTTCTGCAACCGGCCAATGCGCCCGCCACAGGCTGCGGCGACGGTTGCGAAAACTGCACAGGTTGCAGCCTGTCGGCGCTGAAGGCGCTGAAAGAGGAAGCGCGATCCAAGCGATAAAGTCTCGTTTACGCCACGGTTACACTCTTATATGAAGGTCGTGATGCGTTCCCTTCGAGGCTTCTGAATGAAAAAGTTCTATCTTGGCGGCGTGGCCGCTCTGGCGCTGGCCGTCGGCGCTGTGGCCTATGCCAGCCAGCCCGCCTTTTCGCCCAAGTCCGACGACTATGAGCAACTGGCCCTGTTCGGCAATGTGCTGAGCCTGGTCGAGAAGGACTATGTGGTCAAGGTCGATTCCAAGAAGCTGATCTCCGCCGCCCTGCAAGGCATGCTGGCCAGCCTTGATCCGCACTCCAACTATCTCGACGGCGACGACTATACCGACCTGAAGGAAAAGACGCGCGGCTCCTATGGCGGCATCGGTCTGGAGGTCACCGGCGAGGACGGCGCCGTCAAGGCGGTGACGCCGATGGACGACACCCCGGCGCAGAAGGCCGGCATCGAGCCGGGCGACTACATCACCGCTATTGACGGAACCTCGATCCTCGGCCTGCCGCTCAACGACGCGGTCAGCAAGATGAAGGGCGACCCCGGATCGAAACTGACCCTGACCATCGTGCGCACCGGCAAGGATCAGCCGTTCGACGTCACCCTGACGCGCGAAATCATCACCGTGAAGTCGGTCAAGACGCGCATGGAGGGCGATTACGGCTACCTGCGCATCGCCTCTTTCCAGGAAAACACCGCCGCCGAAGCGCAGAGCGCGCTCGCCGACCTGATGAAGCAGAACCCGAAGATGAAGGGGCTGATCCTCGATCTGCGCAACAATCCGGGCGGCCTTTTGGAGCAGTCGGTCGGTGTGGCCGACATGTTCCTGCAAGGCGGCGAGATCGTCTCGCAGCGCGGACGGGCGCCCGACGACATCATCCGCTATCAGGCCAAGAAGGGCGATATGCTGAACGGCCTGCCGCTGGTCGTGCTGACCAATGGCGGCACGGCCTCGGCGGCGGAAATCGTCTCCGGCGCCTTGCAGGATCAGCACCGCGCCGAGATCGTCGGCGAAACCACTTTCGGCAAAGGTTCTGTGCAGAGCGTGATCGAACTGGGCGACAACCGCGCGGTCAAGCTGACCACGGCGCGCTATTACACCCCGTCGGGCCGCTCGATCCAGAAGACCGGCATCACGCCCGACCTCGTCGTCGCCCAGACGCGCGATCAGGCCAAATACATCGCCACCGCCGCCCTGCAATATACCGAAGCGGCCTACGCCAACGCGCTGGACGCCGACGAAGGCAAGAAGCGCGTCCCGCCGACCGAGCAGGAGGTTCCGCCCGACGGTTTCGACACGAAAAAGGGCGATTTCGAGTTGCAGCGCGGCCTCGACGTGCTGGCGGCAGGCGGCAATGTCGCCGAGGTCAAGGCGCACCCGAAAGGCGTGGTGGTGCTGACCGCCGATCTGGCCGACAAGCCGGGCAGCCGCTTCGCCAACCTGACCAAGGCGGGCGTCGGCGCTACGAGTAGCAGTTCCGATTCCAGTAACAGCCTTTCGTCTTCGGCATCGTCGTCGGGCAGCGAATAGAGCGGTGCGGTTAAATCCGCTCACGTTCAGCTTCCGTTAGCCTTTGTTAACCCTGTTTCAGGCAGACTGACGGCATCCGAATCCGTCAGTCTGCGTCGCATGTTCGCCAAACCGAAAACCCCGCCCGCATCGCCTGCGCCGCGCCGCTCCTCCGGCGCGAAGTTCGATCCGCGCGCGTTGCTCGACAAGATTCTGGCCGTCTTCCGCAAGCCTTACGTCGCGCCGGTCAGCGCGGCCTCGGCCCTGGCCATCGGCGTCATCGTCTTTCTCAATGTCGCAGGCGATCCCGACGCCGCCTCGCCCAGCGTGCGCATCCACCTCGATAAGCCCAAGGCCGCCGCGCCCTCGACCAATATCGCACCCTCCGACCAGCCGCAGAATTTCGCGCTCGATTCGCTTGGCGATTTTGGCGACGCCTCCGCCGACGCCTTTATCAACGGCGATCCGTCGGCGAACGACGCTGCGGTGATCACCTTGCCCGGCGATGATGGCGACGCGCCTGCCGCAGCGGCGCCAAAACAGCCCGCCTCGCCCCTGCCGGTCGCGCCGATTGCTGGTCTCGTCCAGACGACGCCGAACGGCCCCTTGCCGATCATCGCGCCCAATGGCGTCACCCCGGCCTCGGCCTATGCCCGCCCGTTCCGGAACGACGGTCGCCCGATGGTGGCTCTGGTCGTCGGCGGCCTGGGCCTGAACCCGTCGATGACCAAGCAGGCCATCGAGCAGTTGCCGCCGCAGGTCACCCTGTCCTTCGTGCCCTACGCCAATGGTCTGCAAGGCTGGATCGATCTGGCGCGCGCGTCCGGGCATGAGGTGATGATCGAGGCGCCGATGCAGCCCAGCAACTATCCCGACAACGATCCGGGTCCGCAGACCCTGATGGCCAATGCGCGCCCCGACGATCTGATCAGCCACCTGAACTGGACCCTGTCGCGCGCCACCGGCTATTTCGCCCTGAGCAATTATCAGGGCAGCGCCTTCTTTAAGGACCGCGCCGGGGTCAGCGTCTTCATGAACACGCTTAAACAGCGCGGCGTGGATTTCATCGACGACGGTCAGGCGCGCAGTCTCAGCGGCGCCTGGGGTCGCGCTTCGGCGGACCGCATCGTCGATAACCAGTTGAACGCCACGGCCATCGCCGCGCAACTGAGCGGGCTGGAGGCGACCGCCAAGAGCCGCGGGCAGGCGCTGGGGACGGGTTTCGCCTATCCGGTCACGGTCGCCGCCGCGATCCAGTGGACGCAAGGGTTAAATGCGCGCGGCATCCAACTGGCGCCCGCCTCGGCGCTAACGCATTGATTTTAGACGCTTGACGCATAAGGCCGCGCAGGCGTAACCAGACCCTATGAACAGCTCCGATGGTCCCGCCGACTACCGCCCCAATGTCGGCCTCGTCGTCTTCAACGCCGCCGGTCAGGTCTGGCTCGGCCACCGCTTCGGCGTGGCGGGCGATTATGCCTGGCAGTTTCCGCAGGGCGGCGTCGATGACGGCGAAGACCTCGAAGCGGCGGCCTTACGCGAACTCTATGAAGAAACCGGCATCCGTTCGGTTGACATTCTGGGTCGCACGACGGACTGGATTGTCTATGACTTCCCGCCTGAAGTGCTGGCGCAGAAGAAGATCGGGCGCAATTTCAAGGGCCAGAAACAGATCTGGTTCGCCTTGCGCTTCACCGGCGAAGACAGCGAGATCGACCTGCAAACCCATGGCGAGCAGGAGTTTTCCCGCTGGGAGTGGTGCGATCTGGACAGCGTCCTCAGCCGCGTCGTGCATTTTAAACGCGGCAGCTACGAACAGGTGATCGCGCAGTTTGCACAATTCGCATCCGTCTGATCAGGTCGATGTTTCGCCTGAAAACAGGGTGCGCGTGGCGCCGCCGATCCAGATATGATCGGCGTCCTGCGTGACGCGCACCCGCCCGGTGCGGCCAAGGCATGTCCCTTGCGCTGCGACATAGGGCGCTTTGAGCAGGCCTGCGCCGAGCAGCCATTGCGCCACAGAGGCGTTGAGGCTGCCGGTCACCGGGTCTTCGCGCAAGGCCAGGGTCTGGTCACTGAAGATGGCGCGAATCTCCACGTCGGTCTCGCCGCCAGTTTCCGGCCCGACCACGCCGATATCCATGCGTTTGTGATAGCTACCTAACGGTTTGACCGCGCGCACCGCTTCGGCGGACGCCAGCCGCACGCCCAGCCAGCCGGGGCCGTTATCGACCCATTGCGCCTCGACCACCGCCGCGCGTTCGATTTGCAGCACCGCCAGGGCGTCGTTGAGATCGGCCTCATCGACCGGGCCGGAGCGGATCAGCGGCGGGGCGGCGAAGGCCAGTTCATCTGCGTGCTGTAAGGGGACAAGGCCAACGCCGCATTGCTGCACGATCCGGCCCGGCATTTTCGGCTGGCCGCCGTTTTCCAACCAGACATGCGCGGTTCCCAGGGTCGGATGGCCGGCGAACGGCAATTCGCGGTCGGGGGTGAAGATGCGCACGCGATAGTCAGCGGTTGTGTCTGTCGGCGGCAGCAGGAAGGTTGTTTCGGACAGGTTCAGCCAGCGGGTGACGGTGAGCATTTCATCGGCGCTCAGTTCCTCGGCGTCCGAAATCACCGCCAGCGGATTGCCGCTGAATGGACGTGTGCCGAAGACATCGACGAGTTTGAAGGAACGCATGCGCTGACCTCTTATGGGGTTTGGGGCCAGTTGGCCCCAAGTCCTTTAATCACTAAAAAAGCCCG
>DATMTF010000300.1:0-17720 GCA_035565015.1 Asticcacaulis sp.
AACCAGTCTTCAGTCATCGCCAAGCCAGGCCTGGGCACAACGCCGTCCTCGCCGCAGAAGGTGCTGTTCTTTGTTTCCGACGGTATGACGGACAGCTACGATTGCAGCGTCTCAGGCTGTCGTCGCATCGGCGGACTGGACGTGCCGACCTGTACGGCCATCAAGAATCGCGGCATCCGCATCGCGGTGCTTTATACCACCTATCTCCGTCTTGAAGGCCAGTACTACAACGACTGGTACGACAAGAATGTCGATAAATACATCTCTCCCACCAATCAGGTTGCCGCCAATATGCAATCCTGCGCCTCTCCCGGCCTCTATTTCGAGGTCGGCCCCGATGAAGGCATCAGCGAGGCCATGACCGCCTTGTTCAACAAGGTGGTGCAGGTGGTGCGCATCCAACAATAGCTTGACGTAAGCCGGCAAACCCCGTATCGCCCGCGCCGTGTCAAGGTGTCCGCAGGTTTAGCTGCGGAAGAATAGGGAACCGGGTGAAAATCCCGGACTGTGCCCGCAACTGTAAGCGCCGAGCCCAGCGGTTCCATGTCACTCCGGCAACGGGGGAAGGCGCCGCAGAAGCGTTCGAGGCGCAAGTCAGGAGACCTGCCTTGGCTGTCGTCCCTTGTCCGGCCGGGTCCAGCCGATGCGAGCAGGTCTTAACTCCCTGAGCGACGATTGTTGTCAGCCGCGCGTCTGCGCGGCTTTCGTCGCCTTATGGAGCCAAGACCTGTGCCCGGATTACGACCCTCCCTGCTTCCGCTCGTCCTGTTGTGCCTCGCGCCCGCCGCCCATGCGCAGGACGCCGTCGTCACCATCACGCGCGAAGCCCTGCCCGTCTCGAAGATCGGCCAGAGCCTCGACGTGCTGACTGCGGCGGACATTCAATCCTATCAGTCCGTTCTGCTGTCGGACCTGCTTTTGCATACAGGCGATCTCAGCATTGCGCGCAATGGCGGTCCGGGCGAAGCCGCCGCCGCTTCGATCCGGGGCGCGGGCGCCGATCACACGCTTTACATTCTGAACGGCGTCCGCCTGAACGATCCGTCGCAGGTCGGCGGCGGGACCAATCTGGGCCTGCTCAACACCGGCGACGCGGCGCGCGTCGAGGTGCTGCGCGGGCCGCTGTCGACCCTGTGGGGTCAGGGCGCGCTGGGCGGCGTGGTCAGCATAACCACGCGCACGGCGCAGGCGCCGCTGGAAGGCGATCTCAATCTTGAAGGCTTCGATCATTACGGCGCGGCGCGCATCGGCTTCGGCGGCAGGGACGATCGCCTCAACTGGCGTTTCAGCACGGGCCTGATCAGCGATCAGGGCGTGTCGGCCTTTGCGGGCGGAACCGAAAAAGACGGCTTTTCGCAGCAAGACGCCAGCCTGACCGCCGGATATGCGCTGAACGACACGCTGAAGCTGAACGGTCTCTACGACCGCGCCCACAGCCGCAACGCCTATGACGGCTATCCGGCGCCGGACTACGTCTTCGCCGACACCGGCGACTTCGGCAAGACCGATACGCAAATCGCCGGCCTCGGCCTGACGCACAGCTTCGGCAAGGGCGAACAGAGCCTGTCGCTCAGCGCCAGCGACACGCAGCGTGACGACTATAACGCAGACGGATCGCCGTCCTTTATCGCGCGAGGCCGCATCGACGCGGCGGACTATCACGTCAGCTACGACCTCTCGAATACACACCTGCTCGGCGGCCTGGCTTATGAACGCGACTGGATGAGCAACGCCGCGCCCTCAGCCTGGAATCCGGCGCCGGTCCCGCTGAAAGCCTCGGTCACGCAAAGCAGCGTCTATGGCCAGATCCGGCGCGATTTCGGACGGGTCGGAGTCACCCTCAGCGGACGCCACGACGACTCGTCGAGCTTCGGCGGACTGGATACGGTTCAGGCCGCGCTCGTCGCGCCCATAGGCGCGCATGTCCGGCTGCACGCCAGCGCCGGAACCGGCGTCAAGGCGCCGAGCCTTTACCAGCTTTACAGCGAATACGGCGCCTCGGACCTGACGCCGGAGAAGGGCGTGACCGTCGATGGCGGCGCGACCCTGACGGCGGAGCGCGGCCATATCGACCTCGTCGTGTTTTCGCGCACCGTGCGCGACCAGATCGACTTTGGTTCTGTCGGCTGCACGAAGGATCAGCTTTACGGCTGCTACGGCAATATCGACCGCACGCGCGCGACCGGCTTTGAACTGGAGGGCGAGATCGCCGTCACCGACGCCGTGACTCTGCGCGGCCATTACAGCTTTTTACACACGCGCAATGAGTCGGCGGGTTTTGAAGGCAACCACCTGGCGCGTACGCCGGACCAGATGGGCGGGCTCGACCTCAGCTATGCGGCGACGAAGCGGCTGAACCTGGGCCTCGGCCTGCGCCACGCGGGCGCGGCGTTCGACGATGCTTATAACGCCATCCGCCTGAAGGCCTACACACTGGCCGATCTGCGCGCCGACTATGCGCTCAATGACCGCCTCAGCCTCTATGGCCGGATCGAGAACGCAGGCGATACGCGCTATGCAACCGCCGCCGGTTATGGTCAGCCCGGTCGCCGGGTGTGGCTTGGCGTCCACACCCGTCTCTTTTGAGCATCAGGGTGTTGTGCATCGCAACAATGCGCCTATGGTGATGGCGTTCAAGCACGGCGTTCGCGCCGATTCCAAAGCGCCGCAGGGGTTCGTCCTCTGCGGTTTCTTTTTATTCCGCTGTTGGCCAGTCGGATTTTCCGCCGGATTTGGCGACGACCCCAATGTCCTCAATGCGCATGGTCTTATCGACCGCCTTGAGCATGTCATAGAGCGTCAGGGCGGCGACGCTGACGGCGGTTAATGCCTCCATCTCCACGCCGGTCTTGCCTGTGGTTTTCACCTCGGAAACGATATCAAAGCCGGTCTCCGTCAGGCTGATGCGCACGCCGACGCGACTCAGCGGCAGAGGATGGCACAAGGGAATCAGGTTCGCCGTCTGCTTGGCGGCCATGATCCCGGCCAGTTCCGCTGTGGCGACCACCGCTCCCTTGGGCGCGCGGCCTTCGCGCACGATCTCCAGCGTCGCGAGCGCGCAAGTAAGCCGTCCGCGCGCCGAGGCGGCCCGCACCGTGTCCGCCTTATCCGAAACATCGACCATATGAGCGCGGCCCACTTCGTCCAGATGCGATAATGCGCTCATCCCCTGCTCCATCGGTTAAGATCGTCGCGGTCCTGCGCCGTCGGCTCGACCCAGCGCGTGAAGCCATCGCCTGTCTCACGTTTCCAGAAGGCGGCCTCGGACTTCAGCCGGTCCATGACATAGTCCGCGGCCTCGAAAGCGGCGCGCCGGTGCGGGCTGGCGGCGGCGACAAAGACAATCGCCTCACCCGCCGCAATCTTACCGGCGCGATGATGGATCATCAGCCCCGCGGGCGCAAACCGGTCTTCCCCGTCCTGCGCAATCGCCGCCACCGACGCTTCGGTCATGCCCGGATACCAGTCCAGCCACAGATGGTCGATCGCGCCGTCACGCGTATGACCGCGCACCGCCCCGGTAAAGCTGACCACAGCTCCGGCATGGCTGTGGGCCGCCAGAAACGCCGCATGCAACGCGGCGGGGTCGATCGGCGCCTCGCCGACCCATATGTCGCGCAAAACCACGTCAGCCACCTGAAAAAACAGGGAAAAAAGCGACCTCGTCACCCGCGATCAGCGGACGGTCGTCGAAAACCTGCGCCTGATTGACGCTCATGCGGACATCGCCGGAGTTCAGATGTCCGCCGGCCACGGCGGCCGCGAACACCTCGTCTCGCAGGCCGTAAAGCGTTTTGGCGTCGCCTGCATAGCTTAGACGCCGCGCCTGCATCGCGTCCGCCAGCTTGCCGAAAAATAAAATTTCAATCATCCGCACTTTAAACCTGTGGGCGAAAAAAGCGTCGGCTTTTTACACGCCCGCTTGTATTAAAGGCTTGCCAAACGGCAAAGATCAAGCTTGATACCCGGAAAAGAGTCTATTCCTTGAGACGTTCATGAGTCTGTCAAACTATCGCCTGCTGCGTACTTTAAGCAGACTTGCGTCTCTGGGCCGGAAACCTGGCGTGCTGCCTCTGCCCGACCCAAGCGATCCGGCCTCGTTCCGCGTCCTGCTGCACCGTCCGCAGGTGGCGCTGGATACCGACGGCCTGAAGCGTTTTTACAGCGGCAAGCGCATTCTGGTCACCGGCGCGGGCGGCTCCATCGGCTCCGAAATCGTCAAGCAGGCTTTGGCGCTGGGCGCCGCGTACGTCACCTTAGTCGATCACTCTGAACTGGCGCTGTACGAAATCGACCGCGCCGTGCGCGAACGCTTTGAGGGGCAACGGGCTCATCCTGTGCTTTGCAGCATACGGCGCAAGGAGCGCATCGAAGCGGTGATGAAGGCCGCCCGGCCCGACGTCGTCTTTCACGCCGCTGCGCTCAAACATGTGCCGATGGTCGAATTGAACCCATGCGAAAGCGTGCTGACCAATGTGCTGGGCACGCAATATGTGATCGACGCGGCCAAGGCGGCGAAGGTCGGGCAACTGGTGCTGATTTCGTCGGACAAGGCGGTGGCGCCATCCTCGCTGATGGGCGCCACCAAACGGCTGGCCGAGCATCTGATCCGCACCCAGATCACCGACGAGCATCAGGCCTGCGTCGTGCGCTTCGGCAATGTGCTGGGCTCGACCGGGTCCGTCGTGCCTCTGTTCAAATCGCAGATCGAGCGTGGCGGCCCGCTTACCCTGACCGACAAGGACGCCGAACGCTATTTCATGACCATTTTCGAGGCCGTGCAACTGGTGCTGACCGCCGCCATGCACAATGCCGAGACGCCGCAGCACAAGTCGGGGCTGTACATCCTCGAAATGGGCCGGCCGGTGCGCATCCTCGACCTGGCCAACCGTCTGATCCGGCTTTATGGCCTGAAGCCCGACAAGGATATCAAGATCACCTTCACCGGCCTGCGCGAAGGCGAAAAGGTCACTGAGGCGCTGATCGACGACAATGAGATCCGTCAGGCGGTGCTGCCCGGCATTTTCGAGGTCGCCAATGTCGCCCATGTCGCGCCTCTGGCCGATGAGATCATGCACACCCTGTACGCTCTGGCGCAGGAAGGTCACGATGAACCCGCCCGGACCATGGTGTTCAACCTCGTCAAGTCGCTGCGCGACCGTCCGACGCCGCTGCCGCAGGTCGTCAACGCCGAATAGGCGCCGCCAGTCTTACGCGATATGAAAACGCCGACCTTTTCAGGTCGGCGTTTGTCGTTTCAGCTCTTGTGCGGATCCTCGGCGTCCGGGTCGTCCGTGGTGTGGAATTCATACCAGATGCCATTGAGGATGCCGACGGCGACGGCCAGTCCGACGCCGAGTATCCAGGAAAAGTACCACATGTCGTCTCTCCTTAATACAGGTCGGGATTGGCGGCGACGTCCTGCACGCCGACCCGGCCGAACAGAACCTTATAGACCCAGCCGGTGTAGTAGAGCACGATCGGCAGGAAGACGACGGTGACCAGCAGCATGATGAACAGGGTCATGTGCGAGGACGAGGCGTTCCACACCAGCAGGCTGGAATGCGTATCGACGCTGGATGGCAGGATGATCGGGAACATCGAAAAGCCTACCGTGCCGATGACTCCGAAAATGGTCAGGGACGAGGCCAGGAAGGCCAGGAAATCCTGACGCCCTTTCAGGAACAGCGCCGCAAGCGCCGGTCCGGCGAAGGCGACGACGGGCGCGACCCACATCCACGGATATTTGGCGTAATTGCTCAGCCAGCCGCCCGCCTGACGCACGACCTCAGCGTGGGTCGGGTTGGAGGCGCCTTCGGGATCGACCTGACCGACGACCGCGTAGCCGAGATTGGTGAAGCGGACGAAGACGTGGCCGACGGCCAGCAGCACGATCAGGGCGATGGCGGCGATGACGCCGTAATTGATCGCCCGGTCGCGCGCCTCGCCCTTTTCCAGCTTCATGGCCAGCCAGGTCGCGCCCTGCAGGACCAGCATGGCGACCGAAGCCAGACCGCAGACGAGGGTGAACGGCGTGAACAGGTGCAGCAGGCCGCCCAGGACATGATCCTGATAGGTCGCGCGCAGGTCCGAATCGAGGCTGAAGGGCGCGCCTTGCAGCACATTGCCCATCGCCACGCCGAAGACCAGGGCCGGGATGAAGCCGCCCGCGAACAAGGCCCAGTCCCAGTTGCGCCGCCAGGCCGCGCCGGGCTTCTTGGAGCGGTACTTGAAGCCGACGGGCCGCAGGATCAGCGACATCAGAACCAGGAACATGGCCAGATAGAAGCCGGAAAAGCTGACAGCGTAGACGAACGGCCAGGCCGCGAAGATGGCGCCGCCGCCGAGAATGAACCAGACCTGATTGCCTTCCCAGGTCGCGCCGACCGTATTGATGACGGCGCGGCGTTCTCTGTCGCCCTTGGCGACGAAGGGCAGCAGGCTGGCCACACCCATGTCGAAGCCATCCGTAATGGCGAAGCCGATGAGCAGCACGCCGACCAGCAGCCACCAGAGGACGCGCAGGGTCATGTAGTCGAGAGGTAGTTCCATGATAAGTCTCCTTGCGCTTGCGCTTACTCAGCGGGCGCCGGTTCGAGCGCCGGCATGTCGTCGGCAGGTTCGTCGTGCAGACGACCGAACTTGGCTTCATAGGGGCCTTTTTTGATCGTGCGGATCATCAGGCTGACCTCGATCACGGCCATGACGCCGTACATCAGGGTAAAGCCCGCTATGGTCAGCCAGATCTGCGGAACCGTCAGGCTGGAGGCGCCCATAAAGGTCGGCAGCACGCCGTCTACAGCCCAGGGCTGACGACCGATTTCGGCCAGCAGCCAGCCGCCTTCAATGGCGATCCACGGGAAGGGGATGGCCACAATGCAGGCGGTCAGGAACAGCTTATTGCGATGGCCATTGAAGGTGACCATAAAGAAGGCTGTGATGAAAAGACCGATAAAGGCGAAGCCCAAGAAGGCCATCAGGCGGAAGGCCCAGAACATCAGCGGCACGTTCGGGATCGTATCCATGGCGGCCTTGACGATCAGGGCGTCGCTGGCCTGACGCGGATCGGCGACGTATTTCTTCAGCAACAGACCGTAGCCGAGGTCGGCCTTGGTTCCTTCGAACTGCGCGCGCGCGCCCAGATCGTTCGGATTGACCTTGAGCTTTTCGACCGCGTCATAGGCGATAACGCCGTTGCGGATGCGATGCTCGGCGATATCGACCAGTTCGAGAATGCCGATGACCGGCTTATCGACGCTGCGGGTCGCGATCAGGCCCAGAACGTAGGGAATCTTGATTTCGGCCTTGGTGGTGTGGGTCTTGAGATCGGGGATGCCGAACAGGGTGATGCCCGCGGGCGCAGGTTCCGTGTGCCACATGGCCTCCAGAGCGGCCAGCTTCATCTTCTGGTTATCGGTCAGGGTGTAGCCCGACTCATCGCCCAGCACGACGACCGACAAAGACGCCGCCAGACCGAAGGCCGCCGCCACCGCCATCGAGCGCTTGGCCACGCTGACATATTTGCCGCGGATCAGATAGATGGCCGAGACGCCCAGAACGAATACCGCCGCCAGCACATAACCGGCGCTGACCGTATGCACGAACTTGGCCTGAGCGACCGGGTTGAACAGAACCTCCATGAAGTTGGACACCTCCATGCGCATGGTTTCCGGGTTGAACACCGCGCCGGTCGGATGCTGCATCCAGCCGTTGGCGATCAGGATCCACAGCGCCGACAGGTTGGTGCCCAGCGCCACCATGAAGGTGACCATCAGGTGCGCAGGTCTGGACAGCTTATCCCAGCCGAAGAACATCAGCCCGACAAAGGTGGCTTCGAGGAAGAAGGCCATCAGCCCCTCGATCGCCAGCGGCGCGCCGAAAATGTCGCCGACATAGTGCGAATAGTACGACCAGTTGGTGCCGAACTCGAACTCCATGGTCAGGCCGGTGGCGACGCCCAGCACGAAGTTGATGCCGAACAGCATGCCCCAGAAGCGGGTGATCGTGCGCCAGATCTCCTGACGCGTCAGCACATACACGCTCTCCATGATCACCAGCATGAAGCTGAGGCCCAGGGTTAGCGGTACGAACAGGAAGTGATACATGGCTGTCAGGGCGAATTGCAGCCTTGACAGTTCTACGGTACTGAGGTCCATCAGACCCTCCCCTTGACAGATGCGCCTGATACTCGCGTAGAGCGCGAGTTTAGGCGCGAAACCGGTTACATTCAATGTCGCGCATGTAACGACAGCGTGACCATCGAAGCAAAACCCATAGAAACCTTAAGGCTTTACGCCGCACCGCACAATCTCTGGAAATGTCGCACTCCCCTGTCGCACGTCAATATGTCGCACCTCTCGCCGCCACGCCGAAAGACGCGCAAAAGCAATTGCAATCATGGGCGAAAAACGCCGGCGCCGCTTTGCGCCGCGTCAATGTCATCGGCCTGCTCGACGCTGGACTGATCGTGCTGTTCGCCTGGGGGCTGAGCCATGCGGTCAGCGATTTGATGCGGCGACCGCACGCCATCGCGGCGGACGCCCTGCCGGTCGCCGCCCTGCTGCTGGCGGTCGTGTTGCGCGCGGGCCTGTCGGTCGTTATGCAGCGGCTCAACCAGAAACTGGCGCGCGACCTTGTGCGCGACGTGCGCCTCGACCTGATGGACAAGGCGCTGGCCGGACGCATCGACCCGGCGCGCCAGCAGGGGCGGCTCAACGCCCTGTTCGAGGACACCGAGGCGCTGGAAGGCTATTATGCGCGTTTCCGTCAGGCCGAGATGCAGGCGCGATTCGTGCCGCTGCTCATGATCGCGCTGATCGCGCTGGCAAGTCCCATCGGCGCGCTGATTCTGCTGATGACGCTCGTTCCGTTTATCGCGCTGATGGCGGTGCTGGGCATGGGCAGCGCCGATGAATCGAAGAAACAGCTCGACGCCCTGTCGCGCCTGTCGGGCCTGTTCGTCGACCGCATCAAGTCGCTGCCGCTGATTCTCGCCTTCGATGCAGGCGCGCGTCAGTCCGGAGCCGTGGATCGCGCCGCGCACGATGTGGCCGAGCGCACCCTGCGCGTGCTGAAGATCGCCTTTCTGACCTCGGCGGTGCTGGAGTTTTTCAGCGCCCTGAGCGTAGCCCTGATTGCCGTCTATTGCGGCTTCTACCTGCTGGGTCAGTTGCCATTTCACGTTCCCGAACATCTCGATCTCGGCAAGGCGTTTTTCGTGCTGGCCCTGGCCCCCGAAGTCTATGCGCCAATGCGCCGTCTCGCCGCCGCCTATCACGACCGTCAGACCGCCGTGGCGGCGGCGCAGCGCCTGCTGGCCGTGGAGGTTCTGCCCGAACCCGTCGCCAGCCCGCGTCTTACCGAAGCGCCGCGTCTCAGCTTCGATCAGGTGACGTGCGGCTTTCCCGACGATCCGGGCTTTCGCATTGGACCGGTCAGCTTCCAGGCCGCACCGGGATCGGTCACCGCTCTGGTCGGGCCGACCGGCGCAGGCAAGACGACCCTGCTGCGCGCCTTGTTAGGGCAAGGTCAGATCGTCTCCGGCGCCATCCGCATCAACGACACGCCTCTGACCGACATCACCGCCAGCATCGCCTGGGTGTCGCAGCATCCGCCGATCCTGGCGGGTTCGTTACGCGACAATCTGCTGGCGGGCGCTCAGGCCGATGACGCGACTCTGGCGCGCGCCATCGCAGCGACCGGTCTGGGACCGCTGGTCGCGGCGCGCGGTCTGGACGCGCGGCTCGACGAGCGCGGCTCCGGCCTGTCCGGCGGCGAACGGCGGCGCATCGGTCTGGCGCGCGCCGTGCTGAAGGACGCGCCGCTATGGCTGCTCGACGAACCCAGCGCCGATCTCGACGCGGAGTCGGAGGCCGATTTGATGCAACGCCTGCCGGACCTGTTCCGGGGGCGCACCGTCATCCTGTCCAGCCATTCGCCTCGCCTGTGCGCGCTGGCCTCGCAGATTGTGGAGGTTGGTCATGTTTGAGCAGGATTACAAAAACTTGCTGCGCCCGTTCGGAACGCGTCTTTTGCTGACCTCGGCCTGCGCGGCGGGCATCAGCCTCGCCGCCGTCGCCCTGCTCGGCCTGTCGGGCTGGTTCCTGACCGCCGCCGCCGTGGCGGGCGCAGCCGGTCCCGTCGCCGTGCAGGCGTTCAACTACCTGCTGCCCAGCGCTTTTATCCGCTTCTTCGCCATCGCGCGCACCGTGCTGCGTTACGGCGAGCGCTATCTGGGCCACAGCGCGGCCCTGCGCGCCATGGCCGATCTGCGCCCCGCCCTGTTCAAACGCCTGCTGGGCCAGCGCCGCAGCGACCTGATGCGCCTGTCGCGCGGCGAGGCGTCGAGCCGTTTCGTGCAGGATGTCAGCGCGCTGGAGAACCGCCTGGTGGCGCAAAGCGCTCCGGCGGCGGCGGGCGGCGGTCTTGTCGCCGCGCTTATCATGTGCGGCTGGGCGACGCCGTGGAGCGCCCTGATTCTGCTGATCTTCATGGCCACGACCCTGACGATCGCGCTGTACGTTCACCGCCGTCCGCCCGGAGCCGAGACGGTTTCCGAACAGGCCGCCATCGGCGCGCTCAAGACACGCTTCTATGAACTGACCGCCCTGTTGCCGGACGTGCGCGCCTACGATCTGCGCGCGCCGCTGATGATGGAACTGCGCGATCTGGAAACGCGCCTGCACGCCGCCAAGACGCATATGGTCGGGCGGGACGCCATTACCGGGGCGGTCAGCCTGATCCTGATGGGGTTGTGCATGACGGCGCTGATTGCGTCCGACATTCACGCCCGCCTCGCCGATCTGGCCCTGAGCCTGCTGGCCGCCAGCATGGCGTTCGACAGCCTTGGCGTTCTGGCGAAAGCCATCGGGCAGAAAGCCCTGTTCGATCAGGCGCAGGCGCGCGTCGCGGACCTGTACGACGCGCCACGGGAAGCCGAGGCCGCGGTCCTAGCGCAGGCGCCCTATCTGAAGGCGGGCGAGGCGCGCTACGATCTCGACCGCTCTTTACGCCTGCGCATCGACGGTGCGTCGGGCGGCGGCAAAACGCGGCTGATCGAGGGGTTGATGGGGCTGCGCGAAGATCGGCCCGAAGGCGTTTACGACCGCGCCCTGTTCGCCCTGGCGCCGCAGGACGCCGCCGTGCTGACCGGCACGGTGCGCGACAATCTGATGATGGCGATGAGCGATGCGACGCTGAAGACGCTGACGCGCGAGGAACAGACGGCGCGGCTGTGGGCGGCGCTGGAGGATGCGGCGCTGGCCGAGCGGGTGCGCGGCATGGCGAATGGTCTTGAGACCTGGATCGGCGATGGCGGCGTCACCCTGTCCGGCGGCGAGCGCAAACGGCTGGCCCTGGCGCGCGCCTTGCTGCGCGACGCGCCGGTGTTGATTCTGGATGAACCGACGGAGGGGCTGGACCTGGCCACCGAGGCCTTTGTCGTGGATCGGCTGCGCGACCGGCTGAAATCACAGGGCCTGATCCTGATCAGCCACCGCGAAGCGCCGCGTATTCTGGCGACCCAGGTGTTAAGCGTTTAGGATTTGGCGCCGTAAGCCGAGAAGAAAACAAACATCGCCGCCTCGACCTCGGCGTCGATCTCGGCGTCCGACGGCTCCGGCGCGTAGGCCAGCAGGCGCGCCTTGAGCAGACGGCCGTGAATCAGCGAAGTGAAATGGTGCGCCGCGACCATTACATCGGACACGGTCAACTCGCCCCGGTCGCGGGCCTTTTCGATATAGGCGGCGATGATGCGCGCCCCGGTCAGCGGTCCGGCCTCATAGAACATGCGCCCGACATCCGGCGATTTATGGCTTTCCGCCGAGATGACGCGCCAGTTCTGCAAGGCTGGTTCGGCGGTGAAGGCGCGCACATAGCCCTTGGCGAAGCGGGTCATCACGGTGCGCGCATCGCCGTCATCGGTCAGAAGATGCGCGATCTCGCCGCGATGGAAGACGCACGAGCGCTGCACATAGGCCTCGAACAGCTCCTCCTTGCTCTTGAAGTAGTTATAGAGCGTGCCCTTCGAGCCGCCGACCTTGGCCGCAATCGTTGACATCGAGGCGCTGGCATAGCCCTCCTTGAGAAAAACGTCGGTCGCCACGTCCAGAATCGCTTCACGGCGATCTTCGCGGTCCATGCGCCCCTTGCATCCAGCCTCGCCCCCGTTTGGCGTTTGATCGTCTGTGTGCATTGCAAAAAATTCCTAAACCGTACGGTATGGTCAGCTTGACAGATACTACGCGCCGGACTATATGTCCAGCCGAAATGACCATACCGTACGGTTATGTGATGCGCCGTACCGACTGACTCCAGAGTGGCAAAATGACGCACACCCGCTTTTCCGCCCCGCTCGCCGCCTTGCTGACGGCGACCGCCCTGACGGCCTGCACGACGATTCCGCAAAGCGCGCCCTTCGCCACCGAGCCGAGCCAGGCCAAGAAGGTCAATCCAATTGCGGCGGTCAGCGAACAGGACTGGTGGAAAAGCTTTGGCGATCCGCAGCTCGAAGGACTGATGGTGCAGGCGCTCAACAATGCGCCCAGCCTGGCCATGGCCGAGGCGCGTCTGAACGCAGCGCAGGCGATCGTGTCGTCCTCGCACGCCGCCGCCGGGCCGAATATCGGCCTGAACGGAACGGCTTATGAGGCCAAACAGAGTTACAATTACCTGTTCCCAAAAGCCTATACGCCGAAAAATTATCAGGATTACGGTCAGGTTACGCTGAACTTCGAATGGGATCTCGACTTCTGGGGCAGGAACCGCGCCGCCATCACCGCCGCCACCAATTCGGCGCGCGCTGCCGAGGCCGACGCCGCCCAGGCGCGGCTGATGCTGGCCGCCGCCGTGACCTCGGCCTATGTCGATCTCGACCGCCTCTATCAGGAGCGCGATCTGGCCGCGCGCGCCGTCGATCTTCATCAGGACAGCGCCCATCTGGTGCAGCAGAAACTCGATAACGGCGTCGCTAACCGCGCCACGCTCGATCAGGCGCAGGCCAATGTTTACGCCGCCCGCTCCGATCTGGCCGCGCTGGACGAACAGATCGACATCAACAAGCACCTGATCGCCGCCCTGATCGGCGCCGCGCCCGACGCCGCCGCGAAGATTCAGCGTCCGCAGCTCAAACCCGCCGCCGACGCTTTCGCCGGAGCGCCGCAGACGGTCGATCTCGACCTGATCGGCCGCCGCCCCGACATCATCGCCGCGCGCTGGCGCGCCGAGGCCGCTTCCGCAAAAATCCGCGAAGCTCACGCCGCCTTCTACCCCAACATCAACCTGGCCGCCTTTGTCGGCTTGCAGTCGCTGCACCTCGACCAGTTGCTCCAGTCGGGCTCGGACATCGGTCAGGTCGGTCCGGCCCTCAGCCTGCCCCTGTTCGACGGCGGCGCGCTGAAAGCCAATCTCAAGACCGCCGAGGCCGGTCACGCCCTGGCCATAGCCAGCTATAATCAGGACGTGTTGACCGCCATGCAGCAGGTCGCCGACGCCCTGACCAGCCAACGCGCCCTGCACGACCGTCTCGACAACGCCCAGAAAGCGCAGGACGCTTATGAGGAAGCTTATAAGCTGGCCAAGCTGCGCTATGACGGCGGCCTTTCCGACTACACCTCGCTGCTTGTCGCCGAACAGGCTTTGATCACTCAACGACGCGTCGTGACCGACCTGAAGAGTCGCGCCCTGACGCTCGACGTCGCCCTGATCAAGGCCCTTGGCGGCCAATACACCGCTTAAAACATAACAGTCGCTCTCAGAGAACCCGTCATGTCCGACACAGCCCAAGCTCCCAAGCCCAATGCCGCCAACAACGCCAGACGCAAACGTCTCCTGACCTATCTTGCCGCCGCCGTCGCGGTCGGCGCCATCGGCTACGGCGTCTATTATCTGGCCTACGCCTCGCACTATGTTTCGACCGATAACGCCTATGTCGGCACGGACGTCGCGCAGGTCAACGCTTTGGTCCCCGGCCCGATCGCCACCGTGGTCGTCAACGAAACGCAAATGGTCAAGGCGGGCGATGTGCTGGCCACCATCGACAATTCCGACGCCAGGATCGCTGTCGAACAGGCCAGGGCCGATCTCGCCCTGGCCCAGCGGCGGGTGCAGGGCTATTACGCCACCGACGAGGCGCTGGGCGGCCAGCTCGGCGCCCGTCAGGCCGACGTCGCCCGCGCCGAGGCCGCCATCGCCGCCGCCAAATCCGATCTCGACAATGCGAAACTGGAGCTGACCCGCCGTCAGAACCTCGCCCAGTCCGGCGCGGTGTCGCAGGAGGAGCTGACCTCGGCGCAGAACGCCTATGCCCGCGCCCAGGCCGCCTATGCGACCGCCGCCGCCGACCGCGACGCCGCCCAGGCCGCCGTGCAGGCCGCCAGCGGCCAGCGCGCGACCAACGCGACCCAGATCAACGGCGTTGACGCTTCACAAAACCCCGAAGTCCTGGCTGCACAGGCGAAGCTCGACGCTGCGCAACTGGCGCTCGACCGCACCATTGTGCGCGCCCCGACCGACGGCGTCGTCTCGAAGAAGTCCATCGAGGTCGGCCAGCAGGTCGCCGTCGGCACGCCTTTGATGACCATCGTGCCGACCTCGACCGCCTATGTGGACGCCAATTATAAGGAAGTGCAGCTCAAAAAGGTGCATCCGGGCCAGAAGGTCGAGCTTTATTCCGACCTTTACGGCAAGGGCGTGACCTATCACGGCGTGGTGCGCGGCCTGTCCGGCGGCACCGGCTCGGCCTTCTCGCTGATCCCGGCGCAGAACGCCTCCGGCAACTGGATCAAGGTCGTGCAGCGCCTGCCGGTGCGCATCGACCTCGACCCGAAGGAATTGAAAACCCACCCCCTGCGCGTCGGCCTGTCCATGACCGCGAAGATCGACACGAGCAAGAACTAAGCCCCGCCTCACACCTCCCCGGTTTACCGGGGAGGGGGACCGCACGAAGCCGCAAGGCGGCTGAGATGTGGTGGTGGGGTTTCTCGCCGCATAACACGCACCCTCCCTCCGAGGCCCACCAATGTCCTCAGCTTCCACCACCGCCGACAATGCGCCGCCCGCCGATGCCGGTCCAGCGCCCCTGACCGGCACGGCGCTCGGCGTCACTGCGATTGCGCTGGCGCTCGGCACCTTCATGCAGGTGCTCGATTCGACCATCGCCAATGTCTCCGTGCCGACCATCGCCGGCAACCTCGGCGTCTCGACTTCGCAGGGGACGTGGGTGATCACCTCGTTCGCGGTCGCCAACGGCATTTCCGTGCCGTTGACCGGCTGGCTGATGGGCCGCTACGGCGTGGTCAAGGTGTTCATCGCCTCGGTGATCATGTTCACCATCGCCTCTTTCTTATGCGGCATTGCGTGGAATATCGACGTACTGATCCTGTTCCGCGTGTTGCAAGGCGCGGTTTCGGGGCCGATGATCCCCGGCTCGCAGGCGCTTTTGATGATGATCTTCCCGCCCAACAAGCGCGGCACGGCCCTGGCCATCTGGTCGATGACCACGCTGGTGGCGCCGATCTGCGGACCGATCCTGGGCGGCTATATTTCCGACAACATTTCCTGGCCGTGGATATTCTTCATCAACCTGCCGGTTGGGGCCATCTGCGCCTTTCTGTGCTGGCAGGGCCTGCAAGGGCGTGAGACCCCGACCTTCCGCCGTCAGATCGACCGCACCGGCTTCATCCTGCTGGTTATCTGGGTCGGCGCCTTACAGGTCATGCTCGACACGGGCAAGGACGCTGACTGGTTCAATTCGCCGGTCATTGTCGCAGAAACCATCGTGGCCATTGTCGGCTTCATCGCCTGGATGGTGTGGGAAATGTACGATCAGCACCCGATCGTCAGCCTGTCCCTGTTCAAGACGCGCAATTTCGCACTCGGCTGCATCGTTTTGTGCATCGGCTACGCCATCTTCTTCGGCAACAACCTGCTCATGCCCTTATGGCTGCAAACCCAGGTCGGCTATCAGGCCTTCTGGGCGGGCCTCGTCGCCGCGCCGTCGGGCATGGTGGCCGTGCTGCTGACGCCGTTCGCCGCCCGGATGCTCAACCGCATGGATGCGCGTATCCTGGCGACGATTTCGATGATCTTCTTCTCGCTCAGCTTCTATATGCGCTCGCTCTATACGCCCGACGCCAGCTTCTTCACCTACGCCGCGCCGATGGCGGTGATGGGGGTAGCGATGAGCACCTTCTTCATCGCCATGGTGTCGATCACCCTTCATGGCGTACCGGGGCCGCAGGTGCCGCAGGCTTCGGGCCTGTCCAACTTCGCGCGCATCGTGGCGGGCTCCTTCGCCGCCTCGCTGGCCACCACTATCTGGGACCAGTTTGAAACACGCCGCCAGACGCATCTGGCCGAGATCATGGGCGGCCCCGGCGGCGTGTCCGGGCCGGTGCAACAGGCGGTCGAGCATGCGCATCACCTCGGCCTCACCACCGCGCAGGGCGCAGGCATGGTCGTGCATCAGGTGGTCGGTCAGGCCTATCTCGGCGGCGCGCTCGACTTCTTCCGGCTGTCGGCGATCATCGTGCTGGCCCTGATCCCGCTGATCTGGCTGTGCGAGGAGACGCGGGCCTCCGGTGCAGTTCACGCGGCTGCGGATTAGCGCAATTATCACATGACACGAAGGACGCGATCCTGTAAGGCGCGCGCAAGACGACAGGATCGCGCACATGATCATTCAGACCGAGACCGACGCCCTTGAGGAAAAGGGCTGGGCCACCGCCAAGCAACTGGCCGAGGCCCTGCCCTATATCCAGATTTATGACCGCGAGATCGTGACGATCAAGTACGGCGGTCACGCCATGGGCGAGGCCGAGACGGCCAAGGTGTTCGCTTCGGACATCGTGCTGTTGAAGCTTTTGGGCATCCATCCGGTCGTGGTCCACGGCGGCGGGCCGCAGATCTCGGCCATGCTGAACCGGGCGGGCGTCAAGTCGACCTTTATCGACGGCCTGCGCGTCACCGACGAGGCGACGATGGAGATCGCCGAAATGGTGCTGTCCGGCGCGGTTAATAAGGAGATCGCCAACTGGATTACACGTGCGGGGGCCGAGGCCGATGTGCGCGGCGTCGGCCTGTCGGGCAAGGACGCTGGCCTGATCACGGTCGAAAAAGCGACGCGCACGAAAAAAGACCCGGACTCGATGATCGAGCAGGTCGTCGATCTCGGCTTTGTCGGCGAACCGAAAAAGGTCGACGACAAGCTGATCCGCACCCTGATCGACGACCCCAATCACGATTATGTGCCGGTGATCGCCCCGATCGGCGTGTCCGAAGACGGCCACACCTTCAACGTCAACGCCGACACGGTGGCGGGCGCGGTGGCGGGCAAGCTCAACGCCAAGCGCATGCTGCTTTTAACCGACATTGCGGGCGTGCTGGACGAAAACAAGAACCTGATCCGCCAGATGAGCGTCTCCGAAGCGCGCGGCCTGATCGCATCCGGCGTCGCGGTCGGCGGCATGATCCCTAAGCTCGAAACCGCCATCATGGCCATCGAATCGGGCGTCGAAGCCGTCGTCATCCTCGACGGACGCCGCCCGCACGCCATGCTGGTCGAACTGTTCACCGAACACGGCGCGGGAACGCTTATAACCGCCGATTAATCGGCGATTATAAGCGTCTTCTTTTTGGCGTTCAGTCGCCCTTATGTCCGCAAGGCGGACATAAAGAAAAAGCATTTTTATTTGGGGCTATACCACTTTCGTGTTGGCGGCATA
>DATMTF010000301.1:0-8169 GCA_035565015.1 Asticcacaulis sp.
CCTCGATAAATTGGCGCGCAAGTCCCGTCTTTAAACGACGACATGAGGCAGCCGCCCGCGCCGCCGAAAAATCTGCGCAAATCTGCGCAAATCTGCGGTTCCCCCCTTACTTCCCGCACGTTCATCCCCGCACTTAACAGCCTGTGGACAATCCTCAGTGGACAGACGCCGACTCAGGCTATGCTGACGCTCAGAAGACGGCTATGACCCTAACCATGCCCGACACAGCGACCCTCGCGGCCCCGGACGCCGCCCTCCACACCCTGCCGCACAATCTCGAAGCCGAGCAGGCCCTTTTGGGCTGCCTTCTGTTCGACAACGGCGCCTATGAGCGCCTCTATGACGGCCTTCAGGCCCGCCACTTCTACGAACCCTTCCACCAGCGCCTGTTCGCCACCATCGAAGAACAGATCCGCATCGGCCATCTGGCCGAGCCGATCGTGCTTGTGGACAAGTTCAAGTCCGATCAGGCCTTCAACGACCTCGGCGGCATCCGCTATTTCGCCGACCTGGTGGACCGCGCCCCGCCCGCCGCCAATGCGTCCGACTATGCGCGCGTCATCTACGACCTGGCCCTGCGCCGCGAGCTGATCCGGCTCGGCGGCGAAATCGCCAGAGGCGCGTCGGGCGAGATGGACGCGCGCGAGCAGATCGAGGCCGCCGAAGCGCAACTGTTCGACCTGGCCGAAAAGGGAACATCCTCGACCGGCTTTGTGCCGTTCTCCGACGCCGTGGCGGGCGCCATTGGCCTGGCGGAGGAAGCCTTCCACCGCGACGGCGGGCTGGCGGGCATCGCCACGCGCCTGGCCGACCTCGACAAGCAGATCGGCGGCCTGCACAAGTCGGACCTGATCATCCTGGCGGGCCGCCCGTCGATGGGCAAGACCGCGCTGGCGACCAATATCGCCATGAACGTCGCCAAGCATTACAGCTATGAACCGCAGCCCGACGGCACGCGCAAGACGGTCGATGGCGGCGTGGTCGCCTTCTACTCGCTGGAAATGTCCGCCGACCAGCTCGCCACCCGTCTGCTGGCCGATGCGTCGGGCGTCTCGTCCGACCGCCTGCGCAAGGGCGAGATCGACGTGTCGGAATTCTCCCGCCTGAAAGAGGCGGCGATGGAGATCAGCGCCGCCCCGCTCTATATCGACGACACCGGCGGCATTACGCTGGCCAAGCTGACCGCCCGCGCGCGCCGCCTGAAGCGCACCGTCGGCCTTGACTGCATCATCGTCGACTACCTCCAGCTCATCACGCTTGGCGAAGGCGGCGGCTCGCAAAACCGCGTGCAGGAGGTCTCGACCATCACCATGGGGCTGAAATCGCTGGCCAAGGAGCTGGCCGTGCCGGTCATCGCCCTGTCGCAGCTCTCGCGTCAGGTCGAAAGCCGCGACGACAAGCGCCCGCAACTGTCCGACCTGCGCGAATCCGGCTCGATCGAGCAGGACGCCGACATCGTCATGTTCGTCTATCGCGAAAGCTATTATCTCGGCCGCGCCGAACCGCGCGAAGGCACGCCCGAACACCTGACCTGGCAGGAAGATATGGACCGCATACGCGGCACCGCCGAAGTCATCATCGGCAAACAACGCCACGGCCCCATCGGCACGGTCCGCCTCTCCTTCGACGAAAACGTCACGAGGTTCGGCAATCTGGCGCAGAGCGGCAGGTACGATAACTACAATATGGAATAGGATTCCAGAGCCGCCGAACCTTTGCCGCCGCCTTTATCAAGCTTTAACAGACGGACGCACATCCCTGAGGGCAATCTTACGTCTCATGACCTAACACACATGGAGCTGACGCCTGCGGGAGCGGGCGTTGCGGCGAATGTCCGCCAAGCCTCCATCCTGGGAAGGTCTCATGACGAAGGCAAGTCCTCTGCGCGTCGGCTTGCGCCTGGGTTTACGCGCTTCATCACTTCTCTGCCTGCTCAGTTTGAGCGGCTGCGCGCGCAGCCTGCTCGATCCGGCAGGACCGGTCGGGGCGGACGACGCCGCGATACTGATCGACGCCACCGTCATCATGCTGGCCATCATCATTCCGACGATTTTACTCGCCTTCTGGATGGCGTGGCGCTATCGCGCCTCCAACCAAAAGGCTGATTACCTGCCCTACTGGTCCTATTCAGGCCGCATAGAGGCCGTGGTGTGGGCGATTCCGATCCTGACCATCATGTTCCTCGGCGGGGTGATCTGGATCGGCTCCTACCGGCTTGATCCCTTTCGTCCCTTACCGAGTAAGACACCCGCCCTTGACGTGCAGGTCGTGTCGCTCGATTGGAAATGGCTGTTCATCTATCCGCAGCAGGGCATTGCGACGGTCAATCAACTGGTCGTGCCCGCCGGGCGGCCCTTGCATTTTTCGATCACCTCGGCCAGCGTTTTCAATGTTTTCTTCGTGCCGCGCCTCGGTTCGATGGTCTATGCCATGCCCGGCATGGTGTCGCAGATGAACCTGCAGGCCGACCGGCCCGGCGATCTGTTCGGCCAGTCCTCCATGTTCAGCGGCGATGGATTTTCCGACATGCAGTTCGAGGTGAAAAGCGTCGCGCCCGACGCCTTTGACGTCTGGGCGGCCGATGCGAAAAGCTCCGGGGCCCTGCTGGACCGGACGGCCTATGCGGCCCTGGCGCGGCAGAGCCAGCAGGTCATGCCGATGCGTTATGGCCAGGTCGATCCAAACCTGTTTTCCGCCATCGCCACTCAGGCCATTCCGCCCGCGCCGGGGCCGGTGCTGGAGAATGCGCAACATGCGGGGCGCGAAGTCCCGAACGGGAGCGCCCGAACGGGAGTGAATGAGCATGCTGGGTAAACTCAACTGGTCAGCCATTCCTTTCAGCCAGCCGATCCCGATGATCACCTCGGTCGTGCTGATCCTGATCATTATCGGCGTTCTCGGTCTTGTCACAATGAAGGGCTGGTGGCCCTATCTGTGGTGTGAATGGATCACCTCGGTCGATCACAAGCGGATCGGCGTCATGTACTGCCTGCTCGGCGTCGTCATGCTGATCCGGGGCTTCGCCGACGCGATCATGATGCGCACCCAGCAGGCCGTGGCCGTGCATGCGCCGGGTTTCCTGCCGCCGGAGCATTACGACCAGATCTTCTCGGCGCACGGCACGATCATGATCTTCTTCGCCGCCATGCCCATGGTGATCGGCTTCATGAACTTCGTCACGCCCTTGCAGCTCGGCGTGCGCGACGTCGCCTTTCCGACGCTGAACTCGGTCAGTTTCTGGCTGACGGCGTCGGGCGCGCTGCTGGTCAATATCTCTTTGTTCGTCGGCGAGTTCGCGCGCACCGGCTGGCTGCCCTATCCGCCGCTCAGCGAGGCGACCTATTCGCCCGGCGTCGGGGTCGATTACTATCTCTGGGCGGTGCAGATTTCCGGCGTCGGCACGCTGATGACGGGGATTAATTTCGTCACCACCGTGCTGAAGATGCGCTGCCCCGGCATGAGCCTGTTCCGCATGCCGATGTTCTGCTGGACCACCCTCGCCTCCAGCCTGCTGATCGTCGCCGTGTTTCCGATCCTGACCGCGACCCTGGCCATGCTCAGCCTCGACCGCGTGTTCGGCTGGCACTATTTCACCTCCGGCGTCGGCGGCAATCCGATGATGTTCATGAACCTGATCTGGGCCTGGGGGCATCCGGAGGTCTATATTCTGGTCCTGCCCGCCTTCGGCATCTTCTCCGAAGTCTTCTCGACCTTTTCCGGCAAGCCTCTGTTCGGCTACCGCTCGATGGTGGCGGCGACCCTTTTCATCTGCATCGTCGCCATGATGACCTGGCTGCACCACTTCTTCACCATGGGATCGGGACCGGCGGTCAATACCGCCTTCGGCATCTCCACCAGCATCATCGCCGTCGGCACGGGCGTGAAGATCTACAACTGGATCTTCACCATGTACGGCGGGCGCGTGCGCTTTTCCGTGCCGATGCTGTGGTCGCTCGGCTTCATCTTCACCTTCGTGATCGGCGGCATGACGGGCGTGCTGCTGGCCGTGCCGCCTGCGGACTTTCTGGTGCATAATTCGATGTTCCTGGTCGCGCATTTTCACAATGTGATCGTCGGCGGCGTGGTGTTCGGCCTGTTCGCGGGCCTCGACTACTGGTTCCCCAAGGCGTTCGGCTTCCGCCTGCACGAAGGCTGGGGCAAGGCCGCTTTCTGGTTCGCCCTGATCGGCTTCTGGGTCACGTTTGCGCCGCTCTATATCCTTGGCATGTACGGCATGACGCGGCGGCTTCAGCACATCAATATGGAGTCGTGGGCGCCGATGCTGTGGCTGTCAGAGGCCGGGGTCGTCATTCTCATCCTCGGCGTCGTCTGTCAGGTCGTCATGCTGGCGGTCAGCATTCTCGACCGTGACAAGTTGCGCGATGTGACCGGCGATCCGTGGGACGGGCGCTCGCTGGAATGGGCGACGCCCTCGCCGCCGCCCTTCTTCAACTTCGCCGTCATGCCTAATGTCGAGGGCGAAGAAGCCTATTGGGGCATCAAATTAAAAGCCGTCGAGAGCCAGCAGCTTGCGCCCGAACCTGACTATGCGGCGATTGAAATGCCGGTCAACAGCCCGGTAGGCTTCTTCACCGCCGCCTTCGCCAGCGTCACCGGCTTTGCGCTGATCTGGCACATCTGGTGGCTGGCGGGCTTGGGGCTTATCGCGGCCTTTGCGGGCTTCGTCGTCTTCGCCTGGCGCGACGTACATGAATTCCACGTCCCCGTCGAGGAGGTCGCCGAGGCCGAACGCAAGCGCCGCGCCGCGCGCGAAGCCCTGCTCAAAAAGCTGGCCAGCGAGGGGGCCCTATCGTGAGCGACGCCAACCTGCCCGCCGCCGTCGAAGCCGCGCGCCGCCTGCGCGAAGACCCGCACAAGCTGGGCCATCACAGCCATGGCGCAGACCCCGCCGAGGGCATCGGCTACGGGGTGACTGGCCCAGCCACCAAGCGCATCATCGTCGGCTATGGCTTCTGGCTGTTTCTGCTCAGCGACATCGTGATGTTCGCCTGCTTTTTCGCAACCTTCGCAGTGCAGCACAACGCCACGGCGGGCGGCCCGGCCCTGTCGCAGGTGGTCGAGATTCCGCGCGTGGCGCTGGAGACGGGCGTTCTTTTACTCTCCAGCTATACCTGCGGCCTGTCCTTTGCGGCGACCAATGCGCGCAGCCTTCTGTGGACGCAGGTCTTCCTGCTGATCACCGGGCTTCTGGGCCTCGCCTTCGTCGGCATGGAGCTGCAGGAGTTTCTGTCCCTGTTCGCGCAAGGCGTCACGCCGCAACGCAGCGGCATGTTGTCGAGCTTTTTCGGACTGGTCGGCCTGCACGGCCTGCATGTCACCGTAGCGGGCCTGTGGCTGCTGACCATGATGGCGCAGGTGCAGCTCAAGGGCTTCCGGCGCGAGATCATTCACCGCCTGATCTGTTTCAACCTGTTCTGGCACGCCCTCGACATCGTCTGGATCGGCGTGTTCACGATTGTCTATCTGATGGGAAGCCGGCCATGAGCCAGTTCGAATACGACCCGCATGACTACACGTCCGCGCTGGATGAACGCGAGGACCACGCCCCCGGCGACGAACCTGAAGAAAGCGCCGGTCATACGATCCGCAATTCCAATCTCGGCCTGCTGTTTTCCGTATTGTTGACCCTGGGCGCCTTCTGGGCGGCGGGTACGCACCTGATCTGGGGACCGGCCATTCCGGTCGCGCTGATCGTGTTCGCGATCGCCCAGATGGGCGTGCATCTCGTCTTCTTCCTGCACGTCACCACCGGCCCCGACAACACCAACAATGTGCTGGCTCTCGCCTTCGGCGTCCTGGTCGTCTTCCTGATCATCGCCGGGTCGATCTGGATCATGGGCCACCTGCAACACAATATGATGCCGCAAACTATGACCCTGAACGATTACCAGCAGATGGAGCGCTAAGCATGGACAATGGCGATATTCCCCCCAACCTCCAGCCGGTCGATCCGGCGATCCATCCGCTTCTGGCGGACGGCGGCGCGGACCTGGCTCCTGATGAGGCGCGCCTGACCCAGCGTCTCGGCGCAGCGGTGGTCGGCGCCTGGTTCGCCCTGCCGCGCGACATTCAAAGGCGCCTGTTCAACCTCGCCGCCCAGGGGCCTGCGCCGGAGTCGTTGCGCGGCGACATCGCGCGTTTCCTGCACGAAACAGGCGGGAACCGCTAAACCCGGACCATTGCGTATTTCATTCTGCTGCAGGAGCGCCGCGTGCCTTTACATCCGACATGGCAGGATATCGCCCTGCGTCTGGCCCTGTGCGTATTGGCCGGCGCCGTGATCGGGCTGAACCGCGACGCCGGCGGCAAGCCGGTCGGCATGCGCACCAGCATCCTGATCTGTCTGGCCGCCGGCATGGCGATGATGCAGGCCAATCTTTTGCTCGACGTGACGGGCAAGACCCCCTCCTCCTTTCCCGTGCTCGACCTGATGCGCCTGCCGCTCGGCATACTCAGCGGCATCGGCTTTATCGGAGCGGGCGTGATTATCCAGCGTCGCAATGGCGGGGTGCGCGGCATCACCACCGCCGCCAGTCTGTGGTTCGTCACCGTGGACGGCCTGGCCCTGGGCGGCGGTCAGTTGGGGCTCGGCGTCGCCGCCCTGGTCATCGCCATCATGGTGCTGTGGCTGTTCAAGCCGCTGGAGCGCTGCGTGCCGCGCGAGCATGTCGGGCGTTTGCATCTCGACTTGCGCGCGCCGGGCCTTGAGGCCGATCAGTTGCGTCAGGCGGCCCGTGGATTGCAGGTCAGACTCGACGCCGTGACGCGCGACGCCAACGGGGAGGCGACGCAGATTGACTGCGAAGTGCGCTGGCGCGGGCGCGACCACGTCACCGACGCGCCCGACGCGGTGCGGCGGCTGATGAGCCTGCCGCAGGTCGCCGCCGCGCGCTGGACGCTGGAGGACTATCGATGACGCCGCAACCGCCTCCGCCCGACCACGCCCCGCCCCGCCCGATCGATCGATGTCGTCTTTCGCCATGGTCGCATGTCCAGATTATAAAATCTCCATCAGTTCCGACTATAGTCAATATTCACATGCGAAGATGCGAAACCTGTCATTTATGACGCTCAAATCCGTATAACAGGCTTCCTGATCGTGAATTTGTGAAGACTGCTCTAGGTTCACCTGCCTTTCTCAAATCAGGAGCGACCCATGTCTAAGATTACGTGTCTTGAAGACGCTTTTATTCACGAGCTTTCCGATATTTACAGCGCGGAAAAGCAGTTGACGCGCGCCCTGCCGAAACTGGCCCGCGCGGCCGGCAACGCCGATCTCGCCGACGCCTTCATGGCGCACACAGACGAAACTCAAGGTCAGGTCGACAGGCTCGATCAGATCGTCGAGACGATGGGCCTGAAGCTGCGCCGCATCAAATGCCTGGCCATGGAAGGCCTGATCGAGGAAGGCCATGACACCATCGAGGCGATCGAAAAAGGCCCGGTGCGCGACGCCATGCTGATCGTCGGATCGCAGAAGGTCGAGCACTATGAAATCGCCGCCTATGGCAGCCTGATCACCATCGCTCAGAGCCTGGGCTATGACGAGGCGGTCAAACTGCTCAAGGAAACCCTGGCGGAGGAAAAGGCGACCGATGAAAAACTGAACAAGCTGGCCCTGAAGAAGGTCAATGCCGAAGCCATGCAGCATTCGCGCGAAATGGCCTGATCTCTCCCGCAGGCCCGTAAAACCATGCCCCGCCCATTGCGGCGGGGCTTTTTTACGTCTGGACGGCGGCGCTTTTGACAAGGCTCAGAGCCGCCTCGGCGCCGGCGCGTTCGTCCGGCTCAAAACGGCGTCCCAGCGCCTGATTGTAATGGATGAAAAAGTCCTCGATCTGCTCCACGACCGCCGGATGCAACTGGCTGATGTCATGGAGTTCCGCGGGATTGAAGTCGTTTTCGACCACGCCGATCAGGCGGTCATTGCGCGCCCGCGTCCCGTCGGCATCGGTCTGCATGGCGCGCACGGCGCCGATCGCGCGGACGCTCAGCGCGCAGCCGGGCCACAGCGGCTCATCGCCCAGCACCAGTATGTCGAGCGCGTCGCCGTCCTCGCCTGTCGTGCCGGGAATAAATCCGAAATTGTATGGAAAAACGCAGCCGCGCGGCAGAAGCTTGCTCAGCCGCAGCACGCCGTCGCCGGAC
>DATMTF010000302.1:0-5105 GCA_035565015.1 Asticcacaulis sp.
GACAGGCGCAGGCGCGATCCGGTCGCGCCGGACGGTTGCGCCTGAGCCGGCGGCTCGCGGCGCGCGCCGAAGGTGCGGCCATAGTCGCGGTCGCGCATAGCCGGGCGCTCCGGCGCGGGCATTTTCAGGTCAAGCGGCGCCTCAACGGGCGTATCGCCCGACACCACGCCCATCAGCCGCACCGCTTCGGTCAGCATGTCGTAATTGCGCTTCACCCGTTCCTGAAAGGCGGCGTCGATCGCCTCGGTTTCCTCGGCGGCCTTTTTCGCCGCCGCCATGGTGGCCGCGACGCCCTCCTCGACGCTCTGACGGATTTCGGCGATGCGCGCCTGCGCCAAAGCGGGCAGGCCTTCGGCGCTGCTGGCGATGTCCGTCATGGCGGCATGCACCTCGGCCAGGGTTTGGCGCGTGTGCGCGAAGCTGTCGTCGAGCCGCTGCGCCGTCTGGTCGCCCGCATCGACGATCAGACCGGCGGAATCCTCGATCAGGCGGCGGGCGGCGGCCAGACGCGCGTCGAACACCTCATCGGCCGACTTGCTGGCCTCGAAAATGGCCTCGTTGAGCCGGTCCACGCGCGCCTGGGCGGTTTGGGCGGCTTCTGCGGCGGCGCGCTTGGCTTCCGTGGCGGCGATATTGAGCTGCTCCAGCGAGCGGCGCGTCTCCTCCACCAGGTCGTCGCGCGCGTCGGCGGCCATGACCGAGATGTTGGACAAGGTGGCGTGAACGCGCGTCTCGAACGCTGTGCGCTCGTTCTCGGCGGCCTCGCCGACCGCATGGAAATGGCTCTGCGCCTGCACCACGATGTCGCGCAGCACGTCGATGCCGCGCGCCGAGGTCTCGCCCAGATCGACCGTGGCGACGCGGGTGATGGCCAGGGCCTCGGTCAGTTGCGCGCGCTGGTTTTCGATATGGACCGCGAAGTCCTCCTGATCGGCGCGTAAAGAGAGGGCCGCCGACACAAGACCGGCGCGCTGTTCGGACAGACCCGCCTCGACCGTGCGGATCTGATCCGACACGCCCGAACCGGCGGTCTCCAGCCGCACGGTCTGGCGGTCGAGATCCTCTGAAGCCACGCGCGCCGCGCCGGAGACGTCGCTGGCGGCGTTGACCACCTGCGCGGTCACGGCGGTCAGGCTGGCCTCGGCCTCGCGCAACTGGGTCTGGGCCAGATCGGAGGCGTCGGCGACCATGCGCGCCTGCCGGTCGGTGGCTTCGATGACGCCTTTGGCCTGCGCGTCGAGCGAGGCGCTCAAGGCCGTAATGGCGCCGCGCTCCTGTTCCAGAGCGCGGGTAACGCTCTGCGTGGCCGAGCGCGCAATGTGAGCGGCGTCGGTCAGGCGGTCGGTCTCGGTCTTAAGACGTGTGGACAGTTCGGTAATGTCGGCATGGGCCGTGCGTACGGCCTGAACCGCGTGATCGACCTGCGCGCGCAGGGCCTCGATCAGCGAGCCGGTTTCGGCGGCGGCTGAGGCGGTCGGCGCCACCAGAGCGTCGGCCAGGGCGGCGGTGCGCCGGGCTTCGCGCGCCAGGGCGGCGGCGTTGCGCAATGCAAAGGCCGAGGCGAAGACCAGTCCGATGGGAAAGACGGCGAACAGGGCCAAGATGGCCAGGGTGAAGGGACGATAGGCGAAGGCGGTCAGATTGGCCTGCGCGCCCAGCGCAAAGGCGACCAGCCCCATGCCCCATAACAGGCTGATAAAGGTCGCTGCGCCCCAGAAATAGAAGGGCGGCATGCCGGTGGTCCTCATCACGCCTTCGGGTCTGATCTTGAGCGCGGCGACATCGCGCTTCGGCGCCGGGTCTGGCCTGGCGGCGACGGTTGGCGGCGTTGTCTCCGGCGGCGGCGTCACGAGCGTGACGTCATTCGGCACATCGAGATCGTCGGCAGGCGCAATGGCTTCAGGCTCAGGGTTTGTAAGGGGCGCGTTCAGAATATCGTCTTCGTCCGCAGCCGTTTCGGCCTGCGCGTCCGCGTCCGGCCCAGGTTCGCTGTTCCGGTTGCGGGAGTTGAAATTCAGCGGCGGACGTCTCGATTTCATGCACGCTTCCCGCCGTCCGGTCGGGCAGCGGTCCATTCTTCCAGAGTTTGACGAACTTCTCTCTACAGGCGAAAGCTATCTGCCGAAAGCTATCTCCTGGACCGGAGAATGGCAAAGCTTTTTGTATCGCTTGAAGAAAAAGGCGGGGCTATAACGCGGCGCGGTCGCGGTCGCGGCCCGAATCCGGCGGCGGACGATGCGCAGCCGGCGCGTCGCCGCTGCGTCTGGAATCGTCCGAGGACGGACCGGAAGACTGCCCATGCGCGCCGAAGTGCGCGAGCACGACGACCAGCAGAAACGCGATCAGCGAACTGAGCAGATTGTGCAGCCAGGACATGACGCCCTCCCTCCCGGCGCGCATCATGCTCCGAAGCGTGCGTCGTTGCAATCGAAACGCGTACCGGAAGCGTCAGATTATGTCAGCACTCACGCGGACGCCCGCGCCGCCAGCCAGACCAGCGCGCCCCAGCCGACCAGATTGGCCGCGGCGCCGATAAAGGTAAAGGCGATCAGGACCGTCCCCGGCATGGCGCCGCTCATCAGCAAGGACAGCAGGGCGACCAGCGCTTGCGGCGCGAACAGCCACAGACCGCGCGGCCCAGAACCCGCATCGCGGAACCGGCGGATCAGCAGACAGACGACCGGCCAGACCAAAACGACCCAGACGCCTGACAGGATCAGCGCCTCATCGACCCCCGGCAGGGCCGCCAGAACCAGATCGAGCATGAGCGCGAACAGCAGGACGCCGCCCAGACCGAGGAGAAAACCGGCGCGGTCAAGACGCCCTTTGGGCGACAGCCACTTCACGCCAGCGCCTCAGGTTGCGGGCCGAACCCATTATCGCGCCTTTGTCCGGGCGCGTGCAGGTTCCAGCTTATGAACAGGTTGTAGAGGATCATAACCAGGGTCGCCATCACGCCGAACCCCTTATAGAAAAACACCTGAATGAACGGATCGATCAGCCCCAGCAGGCTGAAGAAGAAGGATAGGACGCCGCCCTTGAGCAGGGCCTGCTCCAGCACGACGGCGCTGCACACAATGACCGCGAAGGCGATCAGCAGGATCGGCGCGTAAAGATAGCCGCTCAGGCCGCGATCGTGCAGGCGTTGGATCGACAACTGCGCATACCGGTATTGCAGATACAGGACCAGCAGGGTCACAACGGTGGCCACGGCCATCGACAGGGCGGGCTTGTCGCGGGTCAGGGTGACAATAACGACGGCTCCAAGCAACAGGGCGAAGATCGTGGTCCAGCCCATACGGCCCGTCGCTTCGCGAAAATTGCGCCGGTCGAGGCGACCGCTGGCGTTCCAACCCAGTTTGAGCATGCTGAGGCTCCGCATTAACCCTGTTGACTGTACCCAGGCGCGGCGCGGCTGTAAATGCGCGCCGGTTGCCGGGGCGTGCAGGATCAGAAGATCTGCGCCTGTCCGACTCCCGGCGGCAGACCGTATTTATTGGCGCCCGGCGTGCCGGGCCGCGTCAGTTGGAAGCGCAGAAAGATGTTGATGATGATCGCGGGCATCAGAATGGCGAAGAAGACGCCCGGCGTCGTCGTCCCGTTCAGCCAGGTCGGGGCTCCTCCAGCGAAGGTCGCGAACAGCCAGCCGCCGCCGACCGTCATGGCCAGCACGATCACCAGCGGACTGAGCAGCATGACCCAGCCGGACAGGTTGCGGTCGTGCAGTCGGCGCGCCATGACCTGCATGAAGCGATAGCGGTAATAGGTGATCAGGACAAAGCCCGCGATCCAGGCGATGGCGCACAGCCAGATCGGCGCCGTTGTCACTCCGATCCCGCCCAGAACGAACAGGGCGATCGGGATCAGGCAGAAGGCGAAATGCCGCCACCGTTCTTTGCGATAAGTCTCCCGGTCGATGCGACCGCTTATATCCCAGCTCAGATTGATCATGATTTTCCCCCAGAGGCGCTGCCATAGACATTATCGTGCGGCTGCCCCGGCGCCAGCGCCAGCACCAGCCACATCAGCGGAGACACGCCCGGTACAAGATTGAGCGCCGCCAGCCAGCCGCTCTGACCGAGATCATGCAGCCTGCGCACCTGCGCGGCGATCTCGATCCATACGCCGAGGCCGCAACCGAGGACAAAGGCGATGACCGCCGCCCAGAAGCCCGGCGCCGGGCGGAAGTCGGACGGAGTCGAAAGCAGTCTCCCCGCGCCGTTTCCCAGCGCGATCATGGCGATCGCCAGCGCGATCAGCACGACATAGGGGCCAAGACTTTCCAGCAGATAGCGCACGCGCCCGCAGCGTCCGTGAAACGATAGCAGCGTCATAATAGCCCCCCCTAATGATGGGAAGCTGCCACAAGGACGGCGAAAGTCAATGGCCGATCAGCGGCCCGTATGGCGCTCGCGCAGCACCGCCAGCACCTTCTCCAATGTCGTTCCGCGCGCCATCAGCAACACCGACAGGTGATAGAGCAGGTCGGCGGCTTCGTTGTGCAACTCCTCATCGTCGCCGCAGCGTCCGGCCAATGCCGTTTCCAGACCTTCCTCGCCGACCTTCTGGGCGATTTTGGCGACGCCCTTCTGCATCAGGCGGGCGGTGTAGGAATCGGCGGGCGCAGCCTTGGCGCGCTCCTTGACCACACCGGCCAGCTTGCCGAGGAAGCCGATGCCGGGCGCGTCCTCATGGCCGAAGCAGGAGGTGGTCTTGGTGTGGCAGGTCGGGCCGTTCGGGCGGGCATAGACCAAAAGCGCATCCTCGTCGCAATCGGTCAGCACCCGGTCCAGCTCCAGCGTGTCGCCGGAGGTCTCGCCCTTCATCCACAGCCGGCTTTTCGAGCGCGACCAGAAGGTCACGCGCCCGCCTTGCAGCGTAGCCTTCAGCGCTTCGGCGTTCATATAGCCCAGCATCAGCACCTGAAGCGTGTCGGCGTGCTGCACCACGGCGGGGACAAGGCCGCCGTCCTTATTGAAGTCGATCTGGTCGATATCGGCGACGGTGAGGGGATTGGGCAGGGCGTGAGAGTCGGACATGAAGGCGCTTTCGACAAACTGAGAGACCCCACCACCACCCTACGCTAACGCTTCGGGCGGTCCCCC
>DATMTF010000303.1:0-4114 GCA_035565015.1 Asticcacaulis sp.
AGTGCGATATTCAGATCATGATCTATCGCGTGCGCAGACAATCCCATATTTACGGTCGCCATTTTATGTAGGTAAGCGGCGATGTCTTCAGGATGACTGCTTTCGTTCATCAAAAGCGTAAATGTATGCGGTAAGTAACCATAATACTCATCGCGCGCCCAAACGTCGTCACCAATGCCGATAGGATCCCACCGATAATACAAAACCTCATCGACCGCGCGATAAAGCTCCATTTCGAAAGGTGGGAGTTTCTGCCCCATTGTCTCAGACGTTGAACCTGAAATTCATAATGTCGCCGTCTTTGACGACATACTCCTTGCCTTCCTGACGGAACTTGCCGGCTTCCTTGCAGCCGGCTTCGCCGTTGAACTTGACGAAGTCGTCATAGGCCATCGTCTCAGCGCGGATAAAGCCCTTCTCGAAATCTGTATGGATGACGCCGGCCGCCTGCGGCGCGGTGTCGCCGACATGGATGGTCCAGGCGCGCGCCTCTTTCGGGCCGACCGTAAAATAGGATTGGAGGCCGAGCAGCTTATAGGCTTCGCGGATCAGGCGGTTCAGGCCCGGCTCTTCAAGACCAAGCGTCTCCAGAAACTCGGCGCGCTCCTCCGGCTCCAGCAAGGCGATTTCCGATTCGATCTGCGCCGAGATGACAACGCTGTTGGCGTGATCGGCTTTAGCGCGTGCGGCCACCTGTGCGGACAGCTCATTGCCCGTGCTGGCGGAGCCTTCCTCGACATTGCAGACATAGAGGGCGGGCTTTGAGGTCAGCAATTGCAGCATCTCCCACGCCTTCCTGTCTTCCTTGCTGACCTTACCCTTCTCATAGGCGATACGCGCCGGCTTGCCGTTGTGCAGTTCCTCCAAGGCGGCATTGATCAGCGACACGGTGATTGCCGCTTCCTTATCGCCGCCGGTCTTGGCACGTTTCTCAAGCTGCGGCAGGCGCTTTTCCAGGCTTTCGAGATCGGCCAGCATCAGCTCGGTCTCGATGATCTCCAGATCGCTGATCGGGTCGATGCGGCCCTCGACATGGGTGATGTCGGTATCGACGAAGCAGCGCGCCACGAAGGCGATGGCGTCGCAGTCGCGGATATTGGCCAGAAACTGGTTGCCAAGGCCTTCGCCTTTCGACGCCCCGCGTACCAGACCGGCAATATCGACGAAATTCATGCGCGCCGGAATGATCTCCTTCGAGCCGACGATCTTAGCCAGCACGGTCAGGCGCGGCTCCGGCACGGCGACGTCGCCGGTATTCGGCTCGATCGTGCAGAACGGATAGTTGGCGGCCTGCGCGGCGGCGGTCTGGGTCAGGGCGTTGAACAGGGTGGACTTGCCGACATTGGGCAGGCCGACGATAGCGACTTTGAGGGCCATGAACTCGATCTTGTTTGGCTATGAAAAATATGCGCCCTCCGTATCATCCGGGACGCTGAAAGGGAACTAGTCTTTGCCAGCATTCATCTGCCGCGTGTCCAGCTTCGGCGCGGGCGCCAGGCGCATGACCTCGGCCTGATAACGGTCGGCGGCGTCGGGCGCGCCTGAGAGCAGCATGGGCAGGGCGCGCGCCGAGGCGTCGAGCAGGGCGCTCAGCCACGCCTGATCGGCCTTGGCGAAGTCGGACAAGACCCAGGAATGCACCAGCTCCTTGGCGCCCGGATGGCCGATTCCCATCCGCCCGCGCACGAAGTTGGGGCCGATATGCTGCATGATCGAGCGCAGGCCGTTATGACCGGCGTGGCCGCCGCCCAGTTTCATGCGCAGCCGTCCCGGCGCCAAGTCCAGCTCATCGTGGAAGACGATGACCTGTTCGGGCTTGAGCTTATAGAACTGCATCGCCTTGGCGACGGCATTGCCCGACAGGTTCATGAAGGTCATCGGCTTGAGCAGCAGGATCTTGTCCCGCCCTTTCGCCGTTTCGATCTGACCTTCGCTGACCACGCCGTCGAACGCCTTTTTCTCCGGCCCGAAAGCCGGATCGCGCGCCAGTTCGTCGATCAGCATGAAGCCGATATTGTGACGGTTCTTCTCATATTGCGGGCCGGGATTGCCGAGGCCGACGATCAGATGCAAGGGGCCGTCTCCTGCAAGAAAAAAGCCCCGGTCCAATCGAACCAGGGCTTTTACAAAGCTTGAAAAGCGAAAGCTTAGCCTTCCGCGTCGGCGGCGGCTTCAGCCGCGTCTTCGCTGACGCTGGCGCGCGAGGCGGTGACCGAGGCGATCACGGCTTCCGGCGCGGGAACCGGCGAAACGTCGGAGGGCAGCTTGAGATCGGAGACATGCACAGACTGACCGATTTCATAGCCGGTCAGGTCGATAATGATGTCTTCCGGGATGTGGTCGGCGGGAACCATGATTTCGAGTTCGTGGATCGACACGTTGAGCGCGCCGCCCTTCTTCAGGCCCGGCGAAGCTTCCTGGTTCTTGAAGTGAACCGGCACGGCGATCTTGATCGTGGCGTGTTCATCGACGCGATAGAGATCGAAATGCACGGGCGTGTCGGTGACCGGATGGAAGTCGATCGCCTTGGCGATGACCTTCTGGGTCTCCTTGCCGTATTTCAGCGTGACCAGGTGACCGGCCAGCTTGCCCGTATAGAGGGCCTTCTTGAATTCGTTGAGGCTGACCGCGATCGGCACGGGCGCCAGTTCGCCGCCGTAAAGAATGCCCGGCACCTTGCCTTCACGACGGGCGGCGCGCGCCGCGCCCGAACCCGTGCCATTGCGGACTTCAACGTCCAAAACGATATCGGCCATGAGCCTGTTCCTCGAATAACAAAATGGCCGCGCAACCGTTCCGGGCACGGCGGTAAACTTTTGAGAGGGGCGGGTGATACACGACAATGTGACGGGACGCAACTGCCCAAAGGCCAGAAATTGCGCCCCGTTACAGGAAAATCATCCGCCTACTTCTTCTTTTTGGCGCTCGACTTGCGACGCACCGGCGTCTTCTTCTTCACGACCGGCGCAGGCTTGAGATAGGGCTCGGCGTCGGCGTGCGCCAAAGTGCCGTCGGCATTATAGCCGATATTGACCTTGGGCTCGAAGCTCAGCGCATTGCTCGACATCTTGCCCAGGCACTGGCCTTCGTCCATCAGCACGTGCTGGCCCAGGCAGAACACGTCTTCATAATAGGGCTTGGCCACGGCCAGGCACTGATAGAGGTTGAGCTTGGACATATCGAAGCACTTATCCCCCGCGCCGTCGTCAAGCAGGGCTATAAGCTGCGGCTGGTGATCCGGCCCGCCTTCGCCCAGCATGGCGATGGCCGCGATGGCCAGGGCGTGTTGCACGGTCGCGGTGTAGGGCTGGTTGAACAGGTCGGGACGGTCGAACACGCTGGTCTGGCCTGCTGGCTGCCCACTTAGTTGCGTCGCCAGTGGCGCTGTGGCCGATGCGTCGGTCGCCTGCGCGCTGGCGGGGGTGACGGCGGCCTGCAAGGTCTGGTCGCCGGTCGAGCGCCCGGTCGTGGCGCGCGACACCAGACCCTGCCCGGTCAGGGCGGCGGTCAGCATCTGCGCGCTTTCGCCGGATTCGACGCTCTTGAGCGTTTCCGAATTCTGTTTGGCCAAAGCCAGGCGCTCGTCGCGATTAGGGACGAAATCCTTGGACCATTTCTGGTGTTGAATATCATAGGCCGACTGTTTGACCGCCGCGCCTGCGCGGTAAACCGCCTGACCGTCCGAGCTGAGCGCCAGAATGACGCGCCGCGCGGCGGCGTCGGCGCCGGGAATCGTCGCGGCGTAGGCCGGATCGCTGATCAGATGATTGAGCATGTCGGCGCGCGCGCTGGCGTCGGACGCATAGCCGCGCAGGGCGGAGCGGAAGCTGGGCTCCTGCATGGCGACGACCGCGCCATAGGCGACGGCCCCCTGCGCCAGTTGCTCCGGCGTGATCGAGGCGCCCGATTGCAATTCCGACTGCACGGAGGCGCCATCGGCGAAATTGGCGGACAGACGCCGCGCCTCCTCGACATAATCGACGTAGACCGAAGCGGCGTCGGAGATTTCCGGGATCAGCGCCACGGGCGGACCGGCGGGCGCAGGCGGCGGCGGGGGGGGCGGCGGCGGCGGCTCCTGGGCGCAGGCCGCCAGCAGGGCGGCCGCGGCGAGCGC
>DATMTF010000304.1:0-14248 GCA_035565015.1 Asticcacaulis sp.
AATAATAAATCTTCTGACGCCGCAAAGCGGCGTTTCCGTGCTTTCCGTGCTTTCCGTGGTTAAAAAACGACCATCAAGCGACCACAAGCGACGGGGCGTTACATGCGGATTTCGTGTTTTTAACTTCGTTTCGCAGTTAAAACCTACCGCCGAACGTCAAACCCCCCGTCGCTGAGGAAACCTTCGAGGTCCGCCGCCGTCGCCAGCGACAGGTCGCCGGGCTGGGCGTGTTTCAGGCAGCCGCAGGCTATGCCGTAGTCGAGCGCCTTTGCGTCCGTTTCGCCTTCGATCAGCCCGTGCAACACGCCCGCCGCGAAGGCGTCGCCGCCGCCGATGCGGTCGACAATGCCCGCGACCACGTACATCTGCGTTTCCAGCGTCTCGTCGCGCGTGTACATCAGTCCGGCCAGCCGGTTATGGTCGGCGCTCACCTGTTCGCGTCGCGTGCAGACCAGCCGTTGCAGCCGCGGGAAGGTCAGGAAGGCGTGATCGGCGGCGGCGCGCGCATCGGCGAATTTTTGCCCCGACACCAGCTCGATATCGCGATGGCCGCCGAAGATCAGATCGGCGCCCGCCATCAGTTGCGGAATCATATGCACCGGGTCGCCGCCCCAGGCCGCCCACAGTTTCGGGCGGTAATTGCAGTCGAACGACACCTTGACGCCCGCCGCATTGGCCGCCCGCACGGCCGCTAAAGCTGCGTTGAAGCTGGCCTCGCCCAAGGCCGCGGTCACACCCGACACATGCAGCCAGCCCGCGTCCTTGAGCGCCGCGCTCCAGTCATAAGCGGTGAAGTCCGCGACCGCAAAGGCCGATCCGGCGCGGTCATAAACGATGTCGGACGGACGATGAATCGCGCCGGGGGTCAGGAAATAGAGCCCCATGCGGCCCGGAACAAGCGCCACCTTGGACGTATCGACGCCCCAGCGGCGCAGTTCGTCGCGCGCGGCGATTCCCAACGCATTGTCGGGAACCACGCTGATCATGCGCGTCTCATGGCCCAGACGCGCCAGTCCGACGCAGACATTGGCCTCGGCGCCGCCGACATGCAGGGCGAGGTCGGGCAGGCTTTCCAGCAGTTTGCCACCGGTGGCGCTCAGGCGGATCAGCAGTTCGCCAAAGGCGACGAAGGTGTTGGACATGGCGTGATTTCCCTTTTTGCGGGCGTTGTAGAACGCCCGCCCGCAAAAGGAAAGCCTACATCAATGCCTACATCAGCGAGCGGAACTTCAGCGTGCCGTTGACGGCTTTCAGTTCCTCAAGCGCTTCCTTCGGATAGCCCTTATCGACATCGACGATGACGTAGCCGAGCGTCTCATTGGTCTTCAGATGCTGGCCCAGCACATTCAGGTCGTACTTGGCCATGATCTGGTTGATCGCGGCCATGACGCCCGGCACATTCTTGTGCAGGTGCAGGAAGCGGTGACGGCCCTCGACCTCGGACAGTTGCACATGCGGCATGTTCACGCTGAAGGTCGTATCGCCGCGATTGAGGAAGTTGAGCAGGCGCTCCGAGGCGAACTGGCCGATCGCCTCCTGCGCTTCTTCGGTCGAACCGCCGATGTGCGGGGTCAGGATCAGGTTCTTCAGCCCGATCAGCGAGGAGACGAACGGATCGTCATTGGTGCGCGGCTCCTCCGGGAAGACGTCGATGGCGGCGCCATAGACCTTGCCCGATGCGAGCGCCTTGGCCAGGGCGTCGATCTCGACGACATGGCCGCGCGACAGGTTGATGAACAGCACCCCGTCCTTCATGCGGGCGAACTGCGCCGCGCCGATCAGATTCTTGTTCTCCGGGCGGCCATCGACGTGCAGCGAGATCACGTCGGCCTCGGCCAGCAGGGCGTCGAGCGAGCGGTAGCGGCGCGCATTGCCCAGCGTCAGCTTCTCGGCCAGATCGTAATAGATGACGCGCATGCCGAAGGCTTCGGCCAGCACCGACAATTGCGAGCCGATGGCGCCATAGCCGATGATGCCGAGCGTCTTGCCGCGCACCTCATGCGCGCCGGTCGCCGACTTGTCCCACTTGCCCTGATGCATAGAGACCGACTTGTCATAGATCGAGCGCGTCAGGATGACGGTCAGGCCCATGACCATCTCCACCACCGAGCGCGTGTTGGAGTAGGGCGCGTTGAAGACCGCAATGCCCTTTTGCGAGCAGGTTTTGAGGTCGATCTGATTGGTGCCGATGCAGAAGGCGCCGACGGCCAGCAGTTTGTCGGCGTGTTCCAGCACCTTGGCCGTCACATTGGTCTTGGAGCGCAGGCCTAAGATATGCACGCCCTGAATCGCTTCGATCAGCGCGTCCTCGTCGAGCGCGCCCTTCACCGTTGTCACATCATAGCCTTCCTCGCGGAAGGCGCGCACGGCGTCGGGGTGGACGTTTTCCAGCAGCAGCACCTTCAGCTTTGAGCGCGGAAACGAATAGCGGCCTTCATAGCCTTCGGCGTGCAGCACCTCGTCGAGCGTCGCGGCGACCTGCACCGAGACGCCGTCTGCCGTGGCGACCACCTTCGGGCGCGCGACGTTTTCAGTGAAGGCGTAGAAGCGCGTCGCCGCGCCGCCCTTATAGACCTCGTAATCGGTCCAGCCGTCGCCGACCATCACGACATCGCCGGACAGGCTCAAATTGCGCACGGCGACGATCTTGCCGCCGTCCTGCGAACAGGGGTTGGTCTGATCGACGCCGGTGGCCACGCCGTTGGCGTCGAAGATCAGCCGGTTGGCCAGCACATATTCGGCCTCGATGCCGAGATCGGCGACCACCGGGTCGATGAATTCGTGGAAGCCGCCGGAAATGATGCGGAACTTGCCGGGGTGTGCGGCGAACACCGCGCGGTTGCGCTCCACCGAGGCCGAGACGCGGGTTTTGAGCACTTCGGTCAGGGCGGCGATGTCCTCGCGCGTCGGCTTCAGGATCTGCATGCGGCGTTGCAGGGCTTCGGCGAAGCTGATCTCGCCCGACATGGCCTGATCGGTCAGGGTCTTGATATGCGCGACATCGGCCTGACGCGCCGGATCGGCGGCGGACAGAAGCTCGGCCAGCACGTCGAGCGCCTCGACCTGGGTGAAGGTCGAATCGAAGTCGAGCACCAGTGTGGCGAGGTTCGGTTGCGGGAAGCTTGCATTCATGTCGGTCACGCCTATGTACGGGAGCCGACGGCCTGTGGGCCGTAGCGCCCTGAGAATTCGGGTAGCGGATAGGCCAAAAGACGCTCAGGCACAACCGCCTTTGTCGTTTATTCTGGCAAGCTGCGGCCGAATTCTTTAAAACAGGGGTAAAGCCGTAAAATCTGTAACAAATTCTGTTGTCATCTGTGTGTCCGCATGTCTGATTCCATCGCGCCCGTTGAGGATTATTCCGCCCGCTTCGTGATCGAGGCCCACCCGGTTCATGGCCGTCTGGTGCGGCTGGGCGACACGCTGGATCAGATCCTGAACGCCCACGCCTATCCGGAGCCGATCGCCAATCTTTTGGGCGAGGCCTGCGTTCTGGCCGTGCTGGTCGGGGCGGCGCTGAAGTTCGAGGGGCGTCTGATCCTGCAGGCGCAGGGTGACGGGCCGGTGCGCTATGTCGTGGCCGATTACGACACGCGCGGCGGCGTGCGCGGCTTCTGCCGTTTCGATGAGGGCGAGTTGAACGCGCTGATCCTGGCCAATGAAGGCAGCTTCCAGAGCCTCGGCGCGCGCGCCCTGCTGGGCAAGGGCGCCTTTATGATGACCATCGACCCGGAAGGTCAGATGGAGCGTTATCAGGGCGTGACCCCAATTGAGGGCGAGTCGCTCAGCCTGTGCGCCGAACACTATTTCGCCCAGTCCGAACAGGTGCCCACCCAGGTCAAGCTGGCCGTGACGAAAGACGAGGGCCGCTGGCGCGCGGCGGGCATGATGATTCAGGCCATCGCCGGCGACGAGACGCGCGGGGACACCCGTGAATCGTTCCAGCATATCCGCGCCCTGTTCGAGACGCTGGGCGAGGAGGAGCTGACCGACTTCGAGCTAAGCGCTGAACGGCTGCTGTACCGCCTGTTCCACGAGGACGGCGTGCGCCTGTCGCCCGCCAGGCCGGTGTTCAGGCTGTGCCGCTGCACCCAGGACCGCGTCGAGGAACTGGTGTCCTCCTTCTCCGCCGAGGAGCAGAGCGATATGCGCGAGGCCGACGGCAAGGTGCATATCACCTGCGAATACTGCTCGAAGACCTTTCTGGCCTGAACGGGCGCGCGCTCAGGCTTGAACCTCGCCAATAAACCGCTTAAGCCTTCGTCCGCATAACAAGATTATTCGGGGAGAGGCTGATGAGAGACAAGGACGCGCGCCTGACGCGGCGCGTTTTTGCGGGCGCGGGTCTTGGCCTGCTGGGCTGGCCGCTGCTCGGACCGGCTCTGGCCCAGACAGCGGCCCAGACAGCGGCCCAGACAGAGACCCAGACTGACGCGCAGGATAAGGACGACGCCGCTTCGCTGGCGGCAAGGGTGGACACGGCCAACCATCTGAAGGTGGAGGCGCGGATCAATGGCGAGGGCCCGTTCTCTTTTGTCGTCGATACCGGCGCCGAACGCTCGGTGATCGCCGATAATGTCGCCGCCACGCTGGGCCTGCCTGCGGGGCCGATGGTGACAGTGGACGGCATATCCAGCCGAATTCAGGCGCCCAGCGTCCGCGTCGAGCGGCTCGAATTCGGGCCGTTCACAAGGCGGCGATTGAATCTGCCCGTGCTGTCGCGCGCTAATCTGCTGGCGGATGGTTATCTGGGGCTGGACGCGATCGACGACGCGCAGGTGACCTTCGATTTCGCGCACAGGCTGGTGCGCATCGATGACAGCAGCCAGTACGCCGTCATGCGCGGCGACGCCAGGGTAAGAGCGGAAGGCCGGCGCGGCCATTTGCGCATCGGCGACAGCCGCGTCGACAGCGTGGCCGCAACCGCCTTCATCGACACCGGCGCCGAGGTCTCGGTCGGCAATCCGGCGCTTTATGCGGCGTTGAAGTCGCGCAACCCGGCGCTTGTCGAACTTGGCGCCCTCATGTTGAGCGGCGTGACCGGCGGTCAGTTGCCGGGCGTCGTCATTCCGGTCAAACGCATCCTTGTGCAGGATATTCTGTTCAGCGACGGCACGCTGGTGATCGCCGATCCGCCGGATTTCACGACCTGGAAGCTCGACAACCATCCGGCCCTGTTGATCGGGCTGGATTATCTGCGCCAGTTTGCGTCTGTGACGATTGACTATCGCAATCAGGAAATGCGCTTCAACCTCGCCGACATTACGCCGCGCCCGACCCCGACGGTCAGCATCGAACAGATGGGCTGAGATCAGCCCATGTCGAGGGCATAACCGGCGGAGCGCACGGTTCTGATCGGATCGAGGTCGCTCTTGTCGTTGAGCGCCTTGCGCAGGCGGCCGATATGGACATCGACCGTGCGCGCCTCGACATAGACGTCATTGCCCCAGACCGCGTCGAGCAATTGTTCGCGCGAGAAGACGCGCTTGGGATACTGCATCAGATAGTCGAGCAGCTTGTATTCGGTCGGTCCCAGATGGATGTCGCGCCCGCCGCGCTGTACACGATGCGACATGCGATCGACGACGATTTCACCGAATTCGACGCGATCCTCGGACAGGCCGGGGCGGATGCGGCGCAGCACGGCGCGGATGCGCGCCATCAGCTCGGTCATCGAGAACGGCTTGACCACATAGTCGTCGGCGCCCGTGTCAAGGCCGCGGATGCGGTCGCTTTCTTCCGAACGCGCGGTCAGCATGACGATGGGCAGGTTGCGCGAGGCCGGAACCTGACGCAGGCGGCGGCACACCTCAATGCCCGACACCTTGGGCATCATCCAGTCGCAGACCAGAAGGTCGGGTTGGCGCTCCTTGACCATGACGAGCGCCTCGTCGCCATCGGCGGCGACGCCGACCTCATAGCCTTCCTTTTCGAGATTATAGCTCAGCAGCGTCGCCAGGGCGTCTTCGTCTTCGGCGATGATGATATAGGGCTTCATGCAGGTTCCGGCCTTGGTCGGTGAAATCAGCTTGGGCTGAGCGTATCGCCTTTCGGGCGGTCTTCGACATAGTCTTCGCCCGTCAGCTCGTAATGGATATGTTCGGCCATATTGGTGGCGTGGTCGCCGATGCGCTCAAGATTCTTGGCCATGAACAGAAGGTGCGTGCAGGCCGAGATGGTGCGCGGGTCGCCCATCATATAGGTCAGCAGTTCGCGGAACATGGCGTTGTAATGCTCATCGACCTCGGTGTCCGACGCCCAGACGGTCTGGGCGAGGTCCGCCTTGCCCGACTTGTAGGCGTCCAGCACGTCGCGCAGGCGCGAGGAGACCAGCTTGCCCATGCGCTCGATCGAGCGGGTCAGCGGCGTCATCGGCTCGGCCTCGGAGATCACGACGGCGCGCTTGGCGATGTTCTTGGCCAGGTCGCCGATGCGCTCCAGCGAGGTGGAGATCTTCATGGCGGCGACCGTCTTGCGCAGATCGTCGGCCATCGGCTGACGCAGGGCGATCAGACGGATGCACTTGCGCTCGATATCCTTTTCCAGCTCGTCGAGGCGGTGGTCGCGGCCCACCACGCTCTGCGCCAGGCCGACATCGCGGCGCGCGACGGCTTCGACGGCGTCGGCGACCTGCGCCTCAGCCAGACCGCCCATCAGCACGACCTCGGCCGACAATTGGTCCAGTTCTTCGCCATAGGTTTTGACGATATGCGGGTTCATGTTCAGAGCCACGTTTGCATCCTTGCAGATTGAGGTCGGCGTTTTTGCTATATTGGGGCCAGCGCGCCGCTAAATCCAAGCCCCCATTACGGATATTCTGTGACAGTTTTATTATGGCGACGCGAAAAGTGTGACAGTTCAACCGGCGTTGCGCGCGTCTGGACGGGCGTCCGGCTGCGCAGGTGGTTCGATCAGGCGAGGTCCGGCGTCGGCGACGCCGTAAAAACTCTTCTGCGGCAGCCAGACCGAAAAGGCGGTGAAGGTGGCGGGCGGCGCCGCGGACGGCAGGCTGGTGATGTTGGTGCGCTCCAGATGGGCGAGGTCTTCGTCGGAATAGCCCTGCGCGCCGATGCTTTCGACCACCAGGCCGCCGCGATGGCGGTTGACGATGTGCTTGACGATGGCCAGGCCTAAGCCGGTGCCGAGGCGGTCGCCGGACTTCTGACCCTCGACGCGGTAGAAGCGTTCGGCCAGACGCGGCAGGTGTTCGCGCCGGATGCCGGGGCCTTCGTCGCGCACGGTGACGCGCGCATACCAGTCATGCAGATTGCGGTCGGGCCGCAGCAGCACCAGGCGCGACGCCTGCGGATCGGCGACGGCGGCGGCGTCCTGAAGGCGCAGGTCGAAGCGCAGCTCGATGCTGACCGCGCTGTCCTTCGGCGCATATTTCAGCGCATTGTCGATCAGATTCTGCACCACCTGCACAATCTGGTCGCGGTCGCCGATGACCGGGTACAGCAGGGTGCGTCCGGCGGGCGCGTCCAGCTTCAGACGCACGCCCTTCTGCTGCGCCAGCACGTTCAGGCTGTCGACCACGTCGCTGACCGCCTGACCCAGATCGGCTTCGCCTGACGGCGGCACGTGTTCGCTCATCTCGATGCGCGACAGGGACAGAAGGTCGTTGATCAGCCGCCCCATGCGTTCGGCCTGCGCGCCCATAATGCCGAGGAATTTGTCGCGCGCGCCCTCATCGTCGCGCGCCGGACCACGCAGGGTTTCGATAAAGCCGCTGATCGAGGCCAGCGGCGTGCGCAGTTCGTGCGAGGCATTGGCCAGGAAGTCGGCGCGCATCTTCTCCATGCGGCGGATGTCGGTTTCGTCGCGGATGACCAGCAGGGCCAGACGCTGCATCGTCCCCTCGACGGGCAGCGGGGCGGCGAAGGCGCGCCAGAACTGATCGCGCGCGCCGCCGGTGGTCTCGAAATCGACCGAGCGCGTCACCTGACCGAACAGCGCCTCATCGACGCATTCCAGCACTTCGGGATTGCGGATGGCGCTGACCAGACTGCCGCCTTCACCGCGCATATGAAAGGTGGCCTGCGCCGCCGTATTGGCGAACACCAGCCAGCGCGCGGCGATGTCGTCCGGCTCATAGCCCGCCACGATCATCACCGGCTCGGGGATGGCGCGCAGCACCTCCTGAAAGCTCGGCCCCTGCGGCTGGACCTTGACCTGTCTTTCGGGGGCTTTCAGCGCGGCGATGCGGTCCTCGGCGTCGGACAGCTTCACCACGGTGCGGAACAAGGTATAGACGATGGTCAGCAGCGCCACGAAGATTTCCAGCGGACGCAGATCCGGCACGAAGGCCATGCCGACCAGCGCCGCCACGCCAATCAGCGTGCCGAGCGGAATCATGTCCCAGAAAGAAAGCCGTTTATCCATCATGGGCATCGTAGCACACGCCGAACCTTAAACCTTTAAGAACGGCGTGATTACCGCGCTTCGGCGAAGATTGTGTGACGCGGTTGTAAAGGCGGGATTAACAAGTTTGCGGGCCGTCAGTTGTTTACGGTCGCGTTTGGCCGTCGCCGCGCACGACGTATTTGAAGGTGGTGAGTTGCTCGGCGCCCACGGGTCCGCGCGCGTGCAGGCGGTCGGTGGAGATGCCGATCTCGGCGCCGAGGCCGAATTCGCCGCCGTCGGCGTACTGGGTCGAGGCGTTCCAGATCACAATGGCGGAATCGACCTCGTTGAGAAAGGTTTCGGCGGCCTGCGCGTCCTCGGTGACGATGGCCTCGGTATGGCCTGAGCCATAGGTGCGGATATGAGCGATCGCTTCGGCCTCATCCTTCACCACCTTCACCGACAGGATAGGCAGCAGGTATTCGGTGCGCCAGTCGTCCTCGGTGGCGGGCGTCATCGACGGCACGAGGGCGCGCGCCCTGTCGTCGCCGCGCAGCTCGCAGCCTTTGGCGATAAGGACGGCGGCGATGTCGGGCAGAAGCTTCGCCGCTGCGGCCTCGTCGATCAGCAGGGTTTCGGTCGCACCGCACACCGAGACGCGGCGCATCTTGGCGTTGGTCACGATCTCGACCGCCTTTTTCGGATCGGCGGCGGAATGGACGTAGGTGTGATTGAGGCCTTCCAGATGCGCCAGCACCGGGGCGCGCGCCTCCTTCTGCACGCGCTCGACCAGCGAGCGCCCGCCGCGCGGAATGATCAGATTGATCGTCCCGTTCAGCCCGCCGAGGATCAGCCCGACCGCATCGCGGTCCGAGGTCGGCACCAGTTGCACGCACGATGACGGCAGGCCCGCCGCCCGGAAACCGTCTTCAAAAGCTGCATAGATGGCCAGGGCCGAGTTGAGCGCCTCGGAGCCGGTGCGCAGTATGGCCGCGTTTGAGGAACGGATGCATAGGGCCGCCGCGTCCGCCGTCACATTGGGGCGGCTTTCATAAATGATGGCGATCACGCCAATCGGCGTCGAAACCCGCGCGATGTCGAGCCCGTTGGGCCGGGTCCAGCGCGCCAGTTCGCGCCCCACAGGATCGGGCAGGTTTGCTACCTCCTCCAGCCCCTTCGCCATCGCCTCGACGCGCGCCGGGTTGAGGATCAGACGTTCGATCATGGCGTCCGTCAGGCCCTTGTCGCGCGCGAACTGCTGGTCCTGCGCATTAGCGGCCAGAATATCGACTTCGCGCGCGCGGATAGCCTTGGCGGCTTCCAGAATGACTTTCGTGCGCGTCTCCGGCGTCGCCAATCGCAACGCCTCGGCGCCCAGCCTGGCCTTCTCGGCCATACCGGTCATCAGATGCTCAAGCGTTTGAAGACTGTGATCGTCCATCGGAAATATCCTCGTCGTGGTTACGGCCTATATAGCGCGAACCTGTAAAATTACGACCGTTTCCTGCGATACGTTTGCGGGCGCATAATTGGGATCGGGCAGGTTGGATTACGAAAAGTTAATCCCCGTCCTGAGCGGCGTCATGCTAGCCCTTTGCGATTGTTGCAATTGTATCGGACGACCCTTATGCGATCCCTGCGCAAGGCCCTGCTGGCCGCCTGCCTGTTCCTGACGCCCGCCGCCGCTGTTGCGGTCCTGCCCGCCACCGCCTTCGCCGCGCCGGTCGCGCCTGCGCCGCAGGGCCTGCTGCCGGACGTGGCGACGCCTCTGGCCTACCGGCTCGACCTGACCATACTGCCCGATCAGGCGCGGTTTTCCGGTCATACCGAGATCGATATCGACCTGAAGGACGCGGCGAGCTACCTCTATATGCATGGCCGCGACCTGAAGATCAGCCATGCGGCGGCGAAGGTCGGGGGCAGGACGATCAAGGCGACCTTCACTCAGGTCGATCCGCTCGGCGTGGCGCGGCTCGATTTCACGTCGAAGCTGCCCAAGGGCAAGGCGACTTTGATCTTCGACTATGACGCGCCGTTCCAGAACGGTCCGGCCGGGCTCTACCATATCAAGGTCGGCGACGACTGGTACGCCTGGACGCAGTTCGAATCCATCGACGCGCGCGACGCCTATCCGTCCTTCGACCAGCCGGGCTACAAGACGCCGTTCACCGTGTCGCTGACCACGAAGCCCGGCTATGTCGCCGCCTCCAACGCGCCGGAGACCGGGCAGGTCCAGGTCGGCGATCTGGTCAAACATACGTTCGAACAGACCAAACCGCTGCCGACCTATCTGGTCGCCTTCGTCGTCGGGCCGTTCGTGACCAGGACCGGCATGGTTCCGCCGTCGCCGGAGCGGTCCTATCCGTTGCCGCTGCGCGTGATCGCCACCAAACCGAACGCCGACAAGCTCGACTATGTGATCGACGAGACCCCATCGATCGTGCAGCATCTCGAAGCCTATTTCGGCATGCCGTTCCCGTTCCCCAAGCTGGATCAGATCGCTTCGCCGGTCATGCCGGGCGCGATGGAGAACGCCGGCGCCGACATCTATGGCGACGACATCATCCTGCTCGACAAGGGCGCGCCGACCACGCAGAAGCAGGAATTCGGCATGGTGGTGGCGCACGAACTGTCGCACCAGTGGTTCGGCGATTATGTGACGCCCGCCTGGTGGAGCGACATCTGGCTGAACGAAAGCTTCGCCAACTGGATGGGCTATCGCATTGGCAATGAATGGCGGCCGGAACTGAATATCGGCGTCGGCGCCATCGACGAAGCCTTCGGCGTCATGGACACCGACGCGCTCAAGGTCGGTCGCCCGATCCACCAGCCGATCGCGTCCAACAGCCAGATCGACGCGGCCTTTGACGGCGTCACCTATGGCAAGGGCGGTCAGGTCGTGGCCATGATCGCCGCCTATCTGGGCGATGAGAAGTTCAAGGAGGGCGTCCGGCTACATATGTCGCGCCACCCTTACGGCAACGCCGATTCCGAGCAGTTTTTCGGCGCTCTGGCCGATGCGGCGCAGGATCCGCGCGTGCTGACCGCGATGAAGAGCTTCGTCGATCAGCAGGGCTTCCCCACCGTCGCCATTTCGCATGACGGCGACAAGCTGGTGGCGACGCAAGAGCGCTATGCGCGCCTCGGCACGCAGCTCGATCCGCAGATGTGGACCATTCCCCTGTGCGTGCGCCATGGCGAGACGCGCGCCTGCACCCTGGTCGATCAGGCCAGCCAGACGATTGACGCGCCGGGCGACGGCGTGATCATGCCCAATGCGGGCGGTCAGGGCTATTACCGCTTCACGCTGGAGCCGAAGGACTGGGACGCCCTGATCGCCAGCGGCGCCAGCCTGTCGGCGGGCGAGGGGCTGGCCGCCGACGACAGCCTGTGGGGGCAGTTCTACGCCGGTAAGGGCGACGCTGCGCAACTGATCGAAGCCGCGCGCGTCTTCGTCAACAATAAGGACTCCAATGTCGCGGTCGATGGCGGCGATAAGTTGTCCGATCTGCGCCATCGCGGCGTTATCGGCGACGACGCCAAGGCCGATTATCAGCGCGTGATGGAGGAAATCTATCAGCCGCGTCTGGCGGCGCTGGGCTTCGATCCGAAGGCGGGCCTCTACCTGTCGGAAGATCCCGACCGGCAGAAGCTGCGTCAGGAACTGGTCGCTCTGGTCGCCACGGAGGCCAGGGACAGCGCCCTGCTGCATCAGCTCGACGCCGCCGCCACCGCTTATCTGGGCGGGAATAAGGACGCGCTGGATCAGGCCTTCCTGGGCCGCGCCCTGGCTGTACATGTCCAGACGCATGGCCTCATTGCGGCTAAGGATATGTATGAACGTATGTTAAACGCCGACACGGAAGACTTCCGCAGCGCGGCGCGCGGCGCGGTGACGGCGGGGGCGACCCCGGAGACGGCCAATTGGTTGCTCGGCGCGCTCGACGACAAACGCCTGCGCGCTTCGGAAAAGCTGCGCCTGCTCGGCGGCCTGATGCACAGCCCGCAAACGCGCGACATGACATTCGACTGGGTCAAGGCGCATTTCGACGACCTGACCGCCGGGGCGGGCATCTTCACCGCCGGTCGCGTGACGGCGCTGCCGTCGGGCTACTGCTCGGCGGAGCGCGCCGACGAAATCGACCAGGTCATGCGCGCCAAGGTCGAGGCCGCCGGTCGCGGCGCACTGTCCTTCGACCGCATGCTGGAGGACATCCGCGATTGCGGCGCGCTCAAATCCGCTGAAAGCGCGAATCTGGCGGCGGCGCTGAAATCGGCCAAATAAAAGCTGACCCGTAACGGGCCGGTCTCGTAAATGTGAGCGGAAGGGCGTCCGGGCGCATTGACCGGACGCCTTTTTTTCGCCAACTTTCGCCATCTGCGCGGTCTGCGATGACTGACGCCTGTACCGGTATGCGTATCACATCCGCTTTTCTTTTCCGGGGAATCTCCATGTCCGACACTGAACCCACGCCGCCTTCGGTTTCGCGCGGTCCATCGGCGGGCCTGCCGCCAGGGCTGATCGAGCGCGCGGTCAATATCATCCTGCGTCCCGCCCCGACCTGGGAGACGATCGCGAGCGAAAGCGCCAGCGTCAAATCCATCTATATGGGCTATGTGCTGTTTCTGGCGGCGATCGGCCCCGTCTGCGCCGCCGTCGGCTCGATGGTGTTCGGGCGCGGCATACCGGGTCTGATGGTGCTGCATACGCCGCCGCTGGCGGCGGTCGCCAGCGCCATTGTCGGTTATGCGCTCAATCTGGGCATGGTCTATGTGCTGGCCCTGATCATCGACGCCCTGGCGCCCAGTTTCGGCGGACGCAAGGACATGCTGTCGGCCTTCAAGGTCGCGGCCTATTCCTCGACCGCCGCCTGGGTCGCGGGCGTGTTCGGCCTGATCCCGGCTTTGGCGATTTTGGGTCTGCTCGGCTTTTACAGCTTCTATCTCCTGTATCTGGGCCTGCCCAGACTGATGCAGGCGCCCGCCGATAAGGGGCTGGGCTATACGGTGGTGGTCATCATCGTGTCGATCGTCCTGTGGATCATCGTCGCCGCCATCGGCGGGACGATTGGCGGCGCGGCGATGATGGGCATGGGCGGCGCGTCTCTGACCCAGCCGATGGCCGAAAGCACGGTGACCACGCCGGTCGGCAGCGTCGATCTCGGCAAGTTGCAAAAGGCCGCCGATCAGATGTCGAAACAGGCCGAGGCGATGAAGAACGGGACGGCGGCCCCGGTCAAGGTCGCCGACGCCTCCGCCATGGCGGCGCTGATGCCCGCCAGCTATATGGGCGCGGCGGCCATCGACCCTTCGACCTCGTCCGGCGGCGCGGGCGGCGTCAACGTCGCCACGGCGGAGACCACCTATCCGGTCAGCGGCGGGACGATCCGCCTCAAGGTCAGCGATTCCGGCGGGCTTGGGGGGCTGGGCGGCATGATGGCGGCGGCCAATATGAATGTCAGCAACAGCAGCGCGGGCGGCTATGACAAGCTGACGACGCAGAATGGCGAAATGGTCAGCGAGAAATACGATTCCAACGCCCATCACGGCGAATATGCGGTGATCGCCGATGGCCGCTACAGCATTTCCGCCGAGGGCGATCATGTCGATATGGACAAGCTCAAAGCCCTGGTCGCCAGCGTCGATATGAACCGCCTCAAGGCGCTGGGGGGCTGAGGTCAGGATACGGCTTCCAGAGCGGGCGATAATCGCGCGCGTCTCTGCCAGCGTCCGATTTTGGTATAGATCATTAAGGCCAGTAACTGGTGGAGCGCCAGATTGAGCAGGGTGATGGCGGAGACGGCTTGCGGAATATTGTCGTGGGACAGACGAGCGACCGTTACGCCCGCGCCTAAGAGCGTTCCGGCTATCGTAAGGGTCCACCATAGACCGAGCAGGACGGGTA
>DATMTF010000305.1:0-3137 GCA_035565015.1 Asticcacaulis sp.
GCAAGGAGATGTTTATGAGCCTGTCACGCCGTAATCTTGTTCAGCTTCCCTTTCTGATGGCGGGCGCGTCTGCGGTTGGGCTGGGCGTCGCCGCTCCCGCTCTGGCTGAAATGCAGGACAGCGCCGACAAAACGGGCCGTCCTGCAATCGACGACCATGAGACGATTGATCTGTGGCCGCATCCGCCTGCGGGGGCGCTGCATCCCGATATGCCGGAAATCGTCGAGCAAACCTCGACCAGTCCCAATTACAGCAGCCGCCGGATGAAGGGCATAACCCGACCGCGCATGCAGGTGTTCCCGGCGCAACAGCCCAACGGGTCGGCCATGCTGATCATTCCCGGCGGCGGCTTTGAGTGGAACTATTTCGATCATGAAGGGGTTCATATCGCTGACATCTTAAACCGCGCCGGAATCACCTGTTTCATTCTGTTCTATCGTCTGGCCCTCGACGGCTGGAGCGATCCGGCCAGCGTCGGTCCCGCCGATGCGCAACGCGCCATGCGCGTCATCCGCGCCAACGCCCAGCGCCTGCAACTCGATCCGGCGCGCGTCGGCGTCATGGGCTTCAGCGCGGGCGGCTTCCTGACGACGACCATGGCCACGCGTTACGCCACGCCGTTTTACGCGCCGGTCGATGCTGTCGACCAGCTCAGCCCGCAGCCCTTCCTGACCGCGCCGATCTATCCGGTGCAAAGCGTCGATCCGGCCTACGCCTATGGCGGCGTGGCGCCGTCGCTGTTTGGCGGAACGCCGACGCCGGATCAGATTCGTCAGTGGTCGCCGGACCTCAATGTCACGCCGCAGGCCGCGCCGACCTTCCTGGTCCACGCCGAGGACGACACGACTGTGCCGGTCGCCAATACGGTGCGGTTGCGCGATGCGATGGCCGCCGCCAAGGTGACGGTCGAGACGCATTTGCTGGCGCACGGGGGGCATGGCTTTGGCGTGGGCTGGCGGCAGGGCTTCCCGGATGGTTTGTGGTTGCCCCTGTTCCTGAACTTCGCGCGCGAGGCAAAACTGTTCACGTGACGTCGACGGGAAAGCGGTTGCGCGCTGCGCGGTCTTGCGGCTAAATGAGAACAATATTTGTCCTACAATAAAGGGTTGGGAATCGTCATGAAGCTCAGGATTCAGGCGATGGCGTTCAGCGCCATTCTGATGGCGGCTTGCAGCGCAGGGGCTCAGGCGGCCACCGATCCGCTGGCGCCGACCGGACGCTGGAGCGCGGTGACGACCGGCGAGGCCGCCACGCCGCCCATGGGTTGGAATAGCTGGAACGCCTTTCATACCGACCTTACGGAAGACAAGGTTCTGGCTTCGGCGAAAGCCATTGTCGACAGCGGCCTGGCGGCGAAGGGCTATCGTTACATCAATCTCGATGACGGCTGGTGGCTGAAGCGTCGCGTCAGCGACGGGCGGATGATCATCAGAACCGCCATCTTCCCGTCCGCCGCCGTGGGCGGCCCGGATGAGACCAGCTTCAAGCCGTTCACCGATCAGATTCACGCCATGGGGCTGAAGGCCGGAATCTATTCGGACATCGGCGCCAATAACTGCTCGCAGGCCTTTGCGCCGGACGCAAAAAACCTGCCGGAAGGGACGGCGGCCGAGCGCGAGGTCGGGCTTTACGGCCATACCGATCAGGACATCAAGCTCTATTTCGGCGAATGGGGCTTTGACTATATCAAGGTCGACGGCTGCGGCATCCGCGCCTTCGGGGCGGACAATCCGCGCGTCAAAGCCGGGCAGTATCGCGAACTGCCGCCGCTGATCGACGTGGCGGAAATCCGCCGCACCAATATTCCGGCAGTGCGCAGGCTTTATCAGCAGGTCGCCGACGCCCTGCGCCGCACACGACCCAGGGGCGATTACGTCTTCTCGATCTGCGCCTGGGGTTCGGCGGATGTGCGCGCCTGGGCCAAGGATGTCGGCAATCTGTCGCGCACCAGCGACGACATTACGCCCAACTGGACGCGCATGCTGGCCAATTTCGACAGCGCCGCCGACCGCGCGCTTTATGCGCACCCCGGCTCCTGGAACGATCCCGACATGTTGTTCGTCGGTCATGGCGATTTCGACGAGAACCACCTGACCGAGGCGCGCTCGCACTTCGCCCTGTGGTCGATGCTGTCGGCGCCGCTGATCATCGGCTACGACTTGAGGAACGCGCCGCCCGCCCTGATGGACATTCTGGGCGACAAGGACATCATCGCCGTCGATCAGGATCCGGCGGGCAATCAGGCGGTGCTGGCCTATGATACGGACGATGTTCAGATTCTGGTCAAGACCCTGAGCGACGGCCATAAGGCGGTGGCGATCTTCAACCGCGGCCTGGCGCCGGAGGACGTGACCCTGACGGCGGGCCATCTGAAATTCGCAGCGGATGCGCCGGTGACGCTCAAGAATCTGTGGAGCGACGCCATGCTTCCCGCCTTTACCGGTCAGGTCAAGCTGCATGTCGAGCCGCGTCAGACCCTGATCTATGACGCCAGCGGGACGCGCGCCCTGAGCGACGGGCTCTATCTTTCGGAGATGACCGGGCGCGTCAATCCGGCGGTCGACGGCGTCGTTCATCCGCAGCCGGACCCGACGATCCACCGCATGATCAATCCGTGGGGGGGCACGACCGACACCGGCGAGCCGCCCGCCTATACGGGCTGGGGCGGCGCTCAGGCTGACGCCACCCCTTACCGGCAGGCGCTGCGCATCGACGGGAAGATGTACGATACGGGGCTGGGCGTTCTGGCCAATTCACGCCTTGAGGTCCGGGCCAATGGCGATTTCCGCCATTTCGTCGCCGAGGTGGGCGTGGACGATTCGACCTTCGATACGGACGACGCCGTGACCTTCTCCGTCTATGGCGACGGCAAGCTTCTGGCGACCTCGAAGCCGGTGCGATTCGGGCAACCCGCCCAGGCGCTGCGCGTCGATGTCGCGGGCGTAAAGATCGTCGAACTGGTCGCGCGCGGCGCGGCGGGCAAGGACAAGGTTCCAACCGTCGTTACCTGGGGCAAGGCGGCCTTGCTCAGGGATTGACGACCATCGCCCGTCTGAGGGCGTTACGGAAATGGAATTCCAATAGCGCAGGGGCGTTATCGCACCTAGAGCGCCGAACTGATAGAATCAGATCGGCGC
>DATMTF010000306.1:0-7704 GCA_035565015.1 Asticcacaulis sp.
GCACATAGCCATTGCTGGCCGCCGGATCCTGGACATTGCCGATATCGGCGCGGTGCTGCTCGACGCCTTCGAGGAGCGCGCGCCCAAGCCGTGGATCGTGATCGGCCATTCGATGGGCGCCGCGCTCAACATGGTCACGCTGACGCGCGGCGAGCCGCGCATCGCCGCCGCCCTGCTGGTCAATCCGATGCTGCGCATCAAGACCGGCAAGCATTCGCTGTGGTCGGTCAATTTTCAGGTCAACTGGCAGGTCAATCACGGACGCGGAACGGACTATGTGCCGGAGCTGTTTGAAGACCCGTTCGAGAACACGTTTGAGGACGACGCCCTGACGCACGACCGGGCGCGTTATGAGCGCTGGCGCGAGCAGTTGTTCGCCTGTCCGCATCTGGCGGTCGGATCGCCGACCTGGGGCTGGCTGCAATTTGCGCTCCGCCTCGGCGAGGATCTGGTGCGCGACAAGCATAAGCGGCTGAAAAAGGTCAGGACGCCGATCACCTTCATCTGCTCCGGCGACGATCACGTCATCGCCCACCAGACGACGCGCGCCTTCGCGCGCAAGATCGCGGGCGCGCACTATATCGAGGTCGCCGGCGCCGAGCATGAACTGCTGATCGAGGCGGACGACTACCGGCTTCAGGCGCTCAAAGCCTTCGACGACCTGGCCGAGCTTGTCGCGCCGCGCGGGGACGCGGCGGAGGCGTTTACTCAGACGCTGGATGCGCCGGCGGAGACCGAGCCGCACGCAGGTTAGGAAATCGCCACCGCCTTGCAGCCTTCGGCTTCGAGCAGTTCGACCAGTTCGACGAAAGCGTCGAGCGGGGCGGTGCCGAAATCGACATTCATGCCGTCCGGGTCGAGGGTCAGGGCGTGGATATTGCCGGAAAAGCGCGTATCGGGGTCGAAGCGCTCCTCGTTCGGGTCGAACCAGGTCTGAAACCACGGCGTCAGCCTGTCCGGCGCCACCTGCGCATTGGACGGCAGGGAGAAGGTCATGTCGTGCCAGGCCAGCCGCGTCACCGCCAGCTCCAGGTCGCCGAAACTGACCTGTAAGGGATCGAAGCTGATCTCCTCGTCGGGCGACAGTTCGACGACGTGGCCGCCGTCTTCCGGCGAGGCGTAGTCGGCGCAATAGGCGTGGCCGTAAAAGTCGCTGTCTTCGCTCAGCTCGAACTTGACCTCCGGACCGCCGTTTTCGTGGCTGGCCTTCTGTTCTTCGACGAAATTCGAAAACTGGGTGATGTAGCTGTCGCGCACGAGATTGAGCAGGTCGCCAAATTCCAATTTACGCTTATCCTTTCAGCGGCAAACGGATTTCAAACGTGGTGCCTTCCGGCCCGGTCTGCACCAGACGCACATCGCCGCCGTGCAGTTGCGCCAGCTCGCGCGAAATGGCCAGTCCCAGGCCCGAACCGCCGGGCGTCGCCGAGGAGGAGAAGGGCTGGAAGAGCTTGTCGCGCGCGCGTTCGGGGATGCCGGGGCCATTGTCGGCGACGATCATGACCACGTCCTGCGCCGTTTTTATGGCGGTCAGGGTGATGCGGCCGCGCGATTTGCGATTGGGCTGCAGTTCGATCGCCTGACGGGCGTTGCGCATCAGATTGACCAGCAGGCGGTGCAGTTGCTCAGGGTCGGCCTCCAGATGGAAGCCGCGCGGGATGCGGGCGGCGAAGCGCACGCTCTCCGTCGCCTGCGCGGTGACGCCGAGGCCGGCGTCCTCGGCGGCGGCTTCGGCCAGTTCGCGCAGTTTGACGATCTGGATTTCCGGCGCGCGCTCGTCCGACTTGCCGTAGGTCAGCACATTCTGCGCCAGCGACAGGGCGCGGTCGAGGGCGCGCTCCAGTCGTGGCAGCGCCTTGGCGACGGCGGGATCGGCGGAGGCCGCCAGCCGGTCCGACGCCATCTGGGCGGCGGTCAGCATGTTGCGCAGATCGTGATTGATCTTCGACACCGCCTGACCCAGAGCGGCGAGGCGGGCGCGGGCGCGCAAAGCCTGACGCACCTGTTCCTGCATCGAGGCCATTTCGCGCTCGATATGGCCGATTTCATCGCGACGCGCGGTCGGTTTCGGCGCAGCGGACGGGTCTTCGGGATTGGTGCGGAAGGCGGCGATGCCGTCCGTCAGCTTGCGGATCGGGCGCACGATAAAGGCCGACAGGGCGGCGAAGACTAAAATACCGGCGGCCAGCGAGATGCTCAGCGACATGCGCAACATGCCGAGCAGGCTGGATTTGAGATAGGTCTTGAGCGGCTGGGCGCGCACCACGATTTCGATCGTGTCGCCGGAACGCACGCGTGGCTTGGCGATCAGGTGGATCAGCCGGTCCGGCTTGGCCATCAAGGTGTTCCACGGCGCCCACAGATAGGCGAGGTCATGGCGCAGATTTTTGTGCGAATCGCGCATGTCCAGCACCTCGTCCGGGATTTGCAGATCGGACAGGGGGTGAAGCTGATAAACGCGACCGCCGCCTTGCAAACGTAAGTAAAGCACGCCCGCCGAACGCAGGAGCTGGAACGAGGTGGCGCGCGAGACATTGTTGGCGGCGGCGGTGTCCACGGCCTGCGAGGCGATCTCGGCCGAGCGCACCCGGTCGGTCAGCCAGTCCTCCTGATCGGCGGCCATGCGCGGAATCACGATCACCACTTCGACGATCATCACGAAGACAAGGGTGAGGATCAGAAGCTGGCCCGACAGGGAGAACAGGAAGTCGCGCGCGGCCTTGAAGGCGCGCGTTCCGGCGTCGAGGCCGAACCGCCCCAGCGCCGCCGCCGCATGGGCCAGACGGCGGGCGTAGAAGCCCTGCCGCGAGGGCGGTCGCCCTTTCGGTCCGTAAGGAAGGTTGAGATCTGTCTTGCCGGGATCGAACACGCTTTGTTATTTCGACGCCTGATGGAGGTTTAGACAGTATAGCTTATTTTCGTAAAAAATGGCCGGGAAATTGTGCGAAAACATGCTGAAAAGCGTTTGTTTTACGCACCCATTCCACCCATTCGCCCGTATTCAGGCCGATAAGGGCATTGACAAGCGAAAACGGCTGGACTATCCACGCGCCTCTTTACGCAATTCCCGGTCGCTTCTGCGCGCGTCTGTGCGCACCCGGCGGCCCGCCACCTTACCGGAGCCCCTGTCATGGGAACGAAACGCACCTATCAGCCGAGCCGCCTCGTGCGCAAGCGTCGCCACGGCTACCGTGCGCGCATGGCCACCAAGAACGGTCAGAAGGTCGTGGCCCGCCGCCGCGCCAAGGGCCGCAAGCGCCTGACGGCCTAAGCAGGTTTTCACGGTTGTGATGACAGGAAGAGTCCCTATGTTGCGTAGGGGCTCTTTTTCTGTTTCCGGCTGGCCAGCATCCGTATGATTTCCCGCATCAAGGTCCGCAGCGACTTTCTGGCCGCCTCGAAGGCGCCGTGGCAGGCGCGCCCCGGCGTGGTGGTGCAGGCGCGCGACCGCAGCGATTCTGAGGCGATGCGCGCCGGATTCACCGCCACCAAAAAAGTCGGCAATGCGGTCGTGCGCAACCGCGCCAAGCGCCGTCTGCGCGAGGCCGCCGAGGCCATGCTGCCGCTCTATGGCCGTCCCGGTCATGACTATGTCTTTGTCGCGCGCGCGGGCACGCCGACGCGCGACTGGCAGGCTTTACTTGACGATGTCAAAGCCGCCCTGTTAAGGCTCTCCCGCCCGCAAAGCCCACGCGACACCCGGCCCGGACCCGCTTCCGCGCCTTCCAAAGCTTCTCAGGAAAAAGCCGCTCCATGAATAAAGACGACAACAACAGGAATATGATCTTCTTCCTGATCGCCAGCATGGTGCTGCTTGCGGCCTATCAGTATTTCATCCTGAGCCCGCAGCAAAAGAAGCAGCAGGCCGCGCAGCAGGCCGCCGCTTCGGCCTCGTCGAGCGCCTCCGCCGCCGGTCTGCCGGTTCCGGGCCAGCCGATCGTGCTGCCGCGCGACAAGGCGCTGGCGCAATCGCCGCGCGTCGCCATCGACACCCCGTCGCTGAAAGGCTCGATCGCGCTGGACGGCGCGCGCCTCGACGATCTTTATCTGGCCAAGTATCACGACACGACCGATCCGACATCGCCGCTGGTCGAGCTTCTGAGCCCGATGAACACCGCCCATCCCTATTACGCCGAGGCCGGTTATTTCGGCCAGAACGTGCCGAACCTGCCCGGCGCGGGCACGCAATGGACGCTGGCTTCCGGCGATAAACTCTCGCCGGGCCATCCGGTGACGCTGGCCTATGACAATGGCGCCGGGCTGAAATTCCAACGCAACTACGCGATCGACGACAACTATATGATCACGGTGACCGACAGCGTCGCCAATACGGGCGCGCAGGCGGTGCAGTTGCAGCCGTATGCCAGCGTCACGCGCGTCGGCATGCCGTCGGATGCGGGTCACGCCGGTTACGTGCTGGAAGGGACAATGGCGACCGTCTCCAAGGACGCGACCGACGCCAAGGCCGGTTATCACAGCCAGTCCAAGCACTATAAAGACCTGATCAAGACCAAGACCCCGCCGCAGGGCCAGTCGATGGGCGGATGGTACGCCATCACCGACAAGTACTGGATGACCTCGGTGATCCCGAACCAGTCGCAACTGGTCAATTACTCGACCACGGCGACCACCCTGCCCGACAAGACGCCGGTGTTCCGCGCCGGTTATATCGACAACGCCGCCACGGTCGCGCCCGGCGCGACCTGGACGTCGCAGAGCCATATCTTCGCAGGCGCCAAGCTGCACGATCAACTCAACGCCTATCAGAAGTCGCTGAACCTGCCGCGTTTCGGCTATGCGCTCGACTGGGGGCATCTGGACTGGCTGACCATCCCCTTCTACCTGCTGCTGATCCAGCTTTATAAGTGGATCGGCAATTTCGGCTTCGCCATCCTGGCCCTGACCGTGGTGATCAAGATCATCTTCTACCCGCTGGCGCACCGCTCCTACGTGGCGATGATGAAGATGAAGCACGTCCAGCAGCACCTGCAGCCCAAGCTCGACGCGATCAAGAAGCGCTATGCCGACGATCCGGCCAAGCAGCAGGAAGCGACGATGAAGCTGTATCAGGAGGAGAAGGTCAATCCGATGGCCGGTCTGTCGGGCTGTCTGCCGATGTTCCTGCAACTGCCGGTCTTTATCTGTCTGGTCAAGGTGTTGCAGATGTCGATCGAGCTGCGCCACGCGCCGTTCATCTTCTGGATCAAGGATCTGTCCGCGCCCGACCCGCTCACCATCGTCAATCTGTTCGGCCTGCTGCCCTTCGATCCGGCGCATGTGCCGCTGATCGGCTCGATCCTGAACGGCCCGCTGCATATCGGACCGATCGCCATCCTCTACGGCGCCTCGATGTGGCTGAGCCAGCAGATGACCCCGACCACGGCGATGGACCCGAACCAGCGCATGATGATGGCCTTCATGCCGCTGATCATGGTCTTCTTCTTCTCGCAACTGGCCATCGGTCTGATGATCTACTACTTCTGGAACAACATCCTGACCATCCTGCAGCAATACAGCATCATGCGTCGGCTCAAGGTCGAGAACCCGGTCGATAACTTCTTCGCCAAGCTGACTCAGAAGAAGACAGCGTGACGGATCAACCCTATGACGACGAAACGCTGGAGGCCGCGCGGGTCTTGTTCGCCCGCCCGGTCGCCTTTGTCATGGGCGCCGCGGCTGTGGCGCAGCTTCCGGGCGACGATCTGCCCGAAGTGGCGTTCGCGGGCCGCTCCAATGTCGGCAAGTCGTCGCTGATCAACGCTCTTGTGGGACAGAAGCATCTGGCGCGCGCCTCCAATGAGCCGGGGCGGACGCGCGAGTTGAACTTCTTTATCCTCAACTCGGCCCTGCATCTGGTCGATCTGCCCGGCTATGGCTGGGCCAAGGCGTCGAAGACGACTGTGAAGAAGTTCCAGAATCTCGGTCGCGACTATTTGCGCGGACGGGCCAATCTGAAACGCGCCTATCTGCTGATCGACGCGCGGCATGGGCTCAAAGAGGTCGATAACGAGCCGATGGATGCGCTCGACAAGGCCGCCGTCAGCTATCAGATCGTGCTGACCAAGGCCGACAAGATCAAGCCCGCCGAGCTGGAGAAGGTGCTGGCCGCCACGCGCGAGGCGATCCGCAAACGTCCTGCCGCGCATCCGGTGGTGCTGGCCACCTCGTCGGAAAGCGGCTTCGGCATTCCCGAACTGCGCGCCGAGATCATGACGTCCTGCGAGGTTCGACCGTAAGCCGAATAGGCGAGAGCGCGGTGAGATGTGGTGAGGGCTCGCCCTTCCGATAGGGATGCCGACATGTATGAAGACGCCCCACCACCACGCCCTTCGGGCGCGGTCCCCCTCCCCATCGAAGATGGGGAGGTATAATTTTATATTGCCGCCTTGCTCAGATGTTCTAGCGCTTCGTCCAGCAGTTCGCGCGAGGCGGCGGCGATGACCTGACCGGCTTCGGGGCCGACGGGTTCGCCCTTCCAGTCCGTGACCACGCCGCCGGCGTTTTCGATCACCGGTATGATGGCCTCGATGTCCCACGGCTTCAGGCCGGTTTCCAGCGCGATGTCCATCGTCCCCTGCGCCACCATGGCGAAGGCGTAGGCGTCGCAGCCATAGCGCGCCAGACGCGCGGCGCCGACCAGCGAAGCGTAGGCGTCCGCTTCGGCGCCCTGAAACAGGAAGGGGTCAGTGGTGGCCATGACGGCCTCGGCCAGCGGCGTCGGCTGGCGTACGCGCAAAGGCGCCGCGCCTTGCGGGGTGACAAGGCGCGCGCCGAGCGGCGAGCCGAGGAAGACTTCCTGCAGGACCGGCTGGGCGATGGCGCCCAAAACCGGGCGACCGCGATGGCGCAGGCCGATCAGGGTCGTCCACAAAGGCAGGCCGGAGATAAAGGCGCGCGTGCCGTCAACCGGGTCCAGAACCCAGACATAGTCGGCGTCCGGGCGATCTTCGCCATATTCCTCGCCGATCACGCCATGATCGGGGAAGTCGCGTTTGATCAGCGCCCGGATCGCGCGTTCGGCGCCCTTGTCGGCCTCGGTGACCGGATCGAATCTCGAAACGTGCGCCAGCTTGTTGTCCGTCCCCAGTCCCGACTGGCGGAACAAGGGCAGGGCGGCCTTGGCGGCGGCGTCGGCGAGGGTCAACGCGAAGGCTTCAAGCTGGGCGTAGTCGGGCGTGACGTCATCAGGTTGGGTCATGCCCCCGCATAGCCCGGATGGCGATGCGGGTCCAGTCTCCTCAGGCGGCCTGTTCGCCGTCGCCGTTCAAAGACTTGGCGAGGTCGAGCAGGCGGCGGCGCGGGCGCTCGGACAGGCGGTAATAGGCCTGGATCAGGTCAAGCGTCTCTTTACGCGAAAACACCTCTATGCCTTCGTTCTGGATGGCGGCCACATCGGTCGTGTCGTCGCTCAGGCCGTCATAGAAGTAGTTGATCGGCGTCTCCAGCGCCTTGGCGAGCTGGAAAAGGCGCGCGGCGGAGATGCGGTTGGCGCCGCATTCGTACTTCTGGATCTGCTGGAAGCGGATGCCGACGGCCAGAGCAAGCTGCTGTTGCGTCAGGCCCAAAAGGCGGCGGCGGCGGCGCAGGCGCTTGCCCAGGTGCAGGTCGATGTCGGTGGCCATGTTCTGATACCCCTATAAGGATGTGCCCCAATGTCCCAAATCAGGACGGCTCGCCTTACAGGGTTCAAAGCTCATGCCACGC
>DATMTF010000307.1:0-5362 GCA_035565015.1 Asticcacaulis sp.
GGCCGCTCCTACATCGTGCAGGAGACGGGCAAGCCTCTGGTCGATGACGTCAACAAGCGGCTGAACTGCACGCCGGATCAGATAACCGAAATGGCGTGGCTTTACGGCGAACTGACGAAAAATCACGGCCTGCCCTCAGCCAAATACCGCGCCTCGTTCGGCAATGTCGCCCAGCAAGAGATGCGCCCGTGGATCAACGGCGAATTCGCCGGTTGCTATCTGTGGAACTCGGCCATCGACAAATATACCGACACCTTGGCCCCCGGCGAAAAGCTGGAACTGGCCCCCTATCCGATGCGTCCGGGCGCGACGGATGCAGGTCTGCTCTACCGCCCCTCCATGATGTTCGCCATTAACAAAGACACACAATATCCTGAAGAAACAGCGCTTTTGCTCAACTTCCTGATGAACGATCCGGCAGGCGTCCGCGCCATGGGGCTGGTGCGCGGCATCCCTGATTCGAAGGTCGGCCGCGCAAGCCTCGCCGCCGACGGCGCCATCGACGGCCTCAAGGCCGACAGCGAGACCGAGATGGCGAAACTGCCGATCACCCTGACCGAGAGCCCGTGGTTCGAACATCCGCGCGTGCGCGACGGCTTTCAGGACATCCTCGAAATGCAGGGCTATGGCGTGCTGAGCGAACAGCAGGCGGGCCGACGCATGTACGACGACATCAATGCGATTCTGGAGCGGGTAATTCGATGAGAGGCATAACAACTCTCCTCCCCACAAGGTGGGGAGGAGGACCGCGAAGCGGTGGAGGAGTAATGGCGCAGGCGGAAAGATACCCCTCCGTCATTCGCTGCGCGAACGCCACCTCCCCACAAGGTGGGGAGAAGAACCTATGACCCCTTCCCTCACCCTGATCTGCGCCCTGCCGACCTCGCTGACCTTCGAGATCAGCAACGGAACCTGCTTTGAAAGCCCGGCGCCGCATGAGATTTTTGTCAACGGTCAGCCCGTCCTGACCACGCCGCGCAATGTCTTCACCCTGCGCGGCCTGAAAAGCGGGACCGAGCATCGCATCGAGGTGCGCAGCGGCGGCAAGCGCCTGAAAACCACGGCGCAGACAAAGGCCTTGAGCGTCATCCTCAAGCCCGAAGATTTCGGCGCCAAAGGCGACGGCGTCACAGACGACACAGCCGCGCTGCAAGCCGCCCTGTCCGCCGCGCCGCCGGATGCTATCGTCCGGCTGGAAAGGTCATACTTGACCGGTCCGTTATTTCTGAAAAGCCGGATGGATCTTGAGGTCGCCAAAGGGGCGAAACTGCTGGGCCTGCGCGATATCGCAAAATGGCCGATCCTGCCCGGCCTGCTCTATGATGAAAAAGGCAAAGAAACCGCGTGGTTAGGCTCTTGGGAAGGCCAGCCGCAAGGCTGCCACGCCGCCCTGATCAACATATTGAGCGCCACGAACGTTTCCGTCTTCGGCGAAGGATTGATCGACGGCCAGTCGGGCTTCGACACCTGGTGGGCGCATCCCAAGACGCCGCAGGCCGGAAGCTGGCGCCCGCGCCTGATCTTCGCCGTCGACAGCGACAACCTGACCTTCGAGGGTTTCACCCTCGCCAATTCGCCATCCTGGAACCTGCATCCGCTGCATTGCCGCAAGGTGACGGCGGCCTGCCTGAACATCACCGCCCCGGCCAACAGCCCCAATACGGACGGCTTCGACCCGGAAAGTTGTGAAGACGTGGTCGGCGCTGGCATCCATTTCACGGTCGGCGACGACTGCATCGCCATCAAGTCGGGCAAGATCGAGATGGCGCGCAAAGACTTACGCCCGACGACCAGCGTGCGCATCTCCAACTGCTGGATGCAGGACGGCCACGGCGGCGTGACCTTGGGTTCGGAAATGGCGGCGGGCGTCTATGGCGTCGTGGTGCGCGACTGCCGTTTCACCGGCACCGATCGCGGCGTGCGCGTCAAGACGCGGCGCGGACGCGGCAAGGACGCCATCGTCAAGGGCGCCTGGTTCGACAATATCGACATGGATGGGGTCGGCACGGCCTTTGTCATCAACAGCTTCTACTGGGCCGACGCCGACGGCAAGACCGACTATGTCGGCTCGCGGCTGCCCCAGCCGGTCAGCGACCTGACCCCGTGGCTGGGCGGCTTCAAACTGACCAATATACGTTGCCTGAACGTGCGCAACGCGGTCGTCTATCTGCTCGGCCTGCCTGAACAGCCAATAGACGGAATCGAGATCGACGGCCTCTATGCCCGCTTCGACCCTGACGCCAAGCCGGAGCCGCCCGACATGGCCGCCTCGATCCCGCCGGAGCTGCATCGCGGAATCTACATCGTCAACGCCCGCCATGTCCGCCTGCGTCACATCGACATCGAAGGTCAGGCGGGCGACAGGATCCATCTGGAGAACGTGTCATGATCGTGCTGCCCAGGGTTCCGGACAGCGTCAAAACCGCGCCGGTGAAACGCGCCTTCACTCTGAGCGACGGCGCTTTGTCTGCGCTGTCGCGTTTCGGCGCGCAGGTTCCGGTCTTCATCGAATCCTATATCCGCGTCTGGACGCCGTATCGGGATTTCTGGAACTATGAAGATGGCTGCATCTGGACCGGCGCGCTGGCGCTCCATGACGCCACCGGGGATAAGGCGCTGCTCGACTTCGTCCACGCCGAGGTCGGCGCGCGCATCACGCCGGACGGGCGCATTCCGAGCTTCGATCCGTCCGAGTTCAATATCGACGGCGTGCAGGCCGGGCGCGTGCTGGAGCCGCTATGGCGGCTGACGGGCGAGGATCGCTTCCTGGGTGCGATGGGTGCGCAATTTTCGCAACTTTTAAGCCATCCACGGACAAAATCCGGCAATTATTGGCATAAAAACATCTATCCCCATCAAATCTGGCTGGACGGTCTCTACATGGCCCAGCCCTTCCAGACGCAATATGCCCGCGTCACGGACCGCCCCTACCTGTTCGAGGACACGGTCGCGCAATTTCGCTTTGCGGGTAAGGCTTTGCGTGACCCGGCCACCGGTCTTTACCGCCATGGCTGGGACGAAAGCCGTCAGGAACGCTGGGCCGATCCGGAGACGGGCCGCTCACCCTGCGTCTGGGCGCGCGCCATGGGCTGGTGGATCATGGCCTTGGCCGATGTCTATGAGCTGTCCGAAGGGCTATATCCGGCAGGACGCGCTGAAATCGCTGGACTTTTGCTTGATGCAGCCACGGCCCTGCTCAAGGTGCGCTCAGGCGCTGGCCTATGGTATCAAGTCGCCGATCAGGGCCAGCGCGAGGGCAATTACGAGGAGGCCTCAGCCTCGCTGATGATCGCCTGCGCGCTGATGAAGGGCGCGCGGCTGGGCGTCCTGCCGAAGGCGCACGGCGCGGCGGGCCTGAACGCCTTGCAGGCCGCCTGCGACCGTTTCGTGTCGCCAAGCCGTCTGACCGGTGTTTGCGGGGTTGCGGGCCTTGGCAATACGCCGTATCGCGACGGCACATATAAATATTATCTTTCGGAAAAGATCACGCCAAACGACCCGAAGGGCGTGGCCGCGCTGATGATGGCGCTGGCCGAAGGTATAAAGACTCAAGGATAAGCCATGTCGATTGCCGAACAGTTCGTCGCAGCCCGTAAAGCCGCCAGGGCCCTGCCCGACTATCCGGGGCAAATCCCTGAAAAACTGAGCGAATCCTACGCCATCCAGGAGCAGGCGATCAAACTCTGGAACCGGCCGGTCGTCGGCTGGAAGATCGGGCGGCTGACGCCGGACAAGCAATCGCTACACGGTACGGAACGCCTGGCCGGACCTGTGTTCGACACAGTCTTCAAGCAGGCCGGCGCCGACATCGAAATCCCCGTCTTCACCGGCGGATTCGCCGCCGTCGAAGCCGAATACGTCTTCCGCATTGGCAAGGATGCCGACCCCGCCAAAACCGACTATAACGAGGCTGAAGCCCTTGCTCTGGTGGACGCCATGTTCGCTGGAATCGAGATGGCCGGATCGCCGCTGGCCACGATCAACAAGCTCGGCCCCACTGTCGTCGTCTCCGACTTCGGCAACAATTTCGGCCTGATCCTGGGACCGAAACTTTTAAGCCTGACGCCCGACATGTCGGTCGCAGATTTTCAGGACAGCGCGCTGACCGAATGGCGCGCCGTCACCGTGATCGACGGCAGGATCGTCGGCGAAGGCGGCCTGTTCACCATGCCCGGCGGGCCGCTCAAGGCCATAGGCTGGCTGGCCGGGCATCTGGCGGCGCGCGGACGCCCTCTGAAAGCGGGTCAACTGATCAGCTCAGGCGCCACGACCGGCATTCACGACGTTGCCGCAGGACAGGCTTCATCCGTGCGTTTCTCTCAGCCCGGACATGAGGACGTAACCCTTGAACTGCACACGACCGCGCTGAATCCGGCGCGTCCTGAACTGGCCTGAATCAGGGACTATGGCAAAAACGCCACAATTATGGCGCGTTTTGCCACCGGTGTCTTTTTTTGCCGACTCTGGCTTGCGACCGGCTGTGAACTATGTCTAAGCTGTTATGACGCATCCGGCGAACGACTCGAACACGCGATAGTGACACCGGTGTCAACAATGATAGACAAAGCGAACCTTCCGGCGCGGTCGGGGCGTTCATAATCGAAAAGGGTCTGTCGGAAACGCGTATGGGTTTCCGGCCCAAAGGCCAAAACGGGGAGTGAAATTTATGAAAACCAAGTCTCGCAACGCCACAATTGTGTCCGCTCGTCGCATATCCCTGCTGGCGAGCGCCTCTTTCGGCGTGCTTTTGTCCCTCGCCGCCGGGGCCGCTCTGGCGCAGGATAACGCCGCTCAACCCGCAGCGGCGCCCGCCTCCACCAATGACGATTCCACCCTCGTCATCGTCACCGGCTTCCGCGGCTCGCTGCAATCGGCCCTGTCGGCCAAGCGCAAGGAAGACTCGATCGTCGACGTCATCAAGTCCGACGACATCGCGCAGTTCCCCGACAACAATCTCGCCGAAGCCCTGCAACGCATTCCAGGCGTCGCCATCGACCGCGACGGCGGCGAAGGCCGCACCATCACCGTGCGCGGCTTAGGGCCGGATTTCACCCGCGTGCGCCTGAATGGCATGGAGGCGCTGGCGACCACAGGCGGCAAGGACTCCTCCGGCGGCACGAACCGCGGGCGCGGTTTCGACTTCTCGGTCTTCGCCGCCGAACTGTTCCAGCAGGTGACGGTGCGCAAATCCCCGGAGGCCTCCGTCGAAGAGGGCAGCCTGGGCGCCACCGTCGATCTGCAAGCGCCGCATCCCTTTGATTATAAGGGCTTCACCATGGGTGGCGGCCTGCAATTCGGTTATAATGATTTGTCCAAGGACAAGAGCCCTAAGGGATCTTTTCTGATCTCGAACCGCTGGGCC
>DATMTF010000308.1:0-11028 GCA_035565015.1 Asticcacaulis sp.
GGCCATCTCAAAAAGATATGAGCCTTCCTCGTCCTCATCGACATAGACGACGCCGATAAATTCCTCGCCGATAAAGACTTCGGCGGAGTCCTTCTGCTTGCGCGCCTTGACCTCAAGGCCCTTGGTCTTGAAGATTTTGAACAGGTAGTCCTGAACCTTGTTGATTTCGTTCGGTGTCATGTGCGGCCTCGAATGGGGTTATGGCGTTTTGCCCGCAGGATATGCCGTCAGAATAACGGCAAACGCTTTGCGCGGGGATAAATTTTATCGTGAGGCCCGTTTACGATGTGCGGCGGATCAGCGCAAACGCCAAGCGCGGTTTTCCCCAAATCAGGCGCTTAAAACCAAACTCAGATCGAAAAATCGAGGTCGATTTCCGGCATGGTGTGGTCCATCTGGCGGGCCGGGGCGTCGCAGGTCTTGCAATTGACCAGCTTGGCCGGGACGCCCGCCGCCGTGCAGTGGGCGGGAACGGGTTTCAGCACCACCGAGCCGGAGGCGATCTTGGCGTAGTCGCCGATCTGGATATTGCCCAGCACATTGGCGCCCGCGCCGAGCAGAACACCCTTGCCAATCTTGGGGTGCCGGTCGCCGCGCTCGGCGCCCGTGCCGCCCAGGGTCACGCCTTGCAGGATCGAGCAGTCATCGCCGACCACCGCCGTTTCGCCGATCACGATGCCGGTGCCGTGGTCGAGAAACACGCCCTTGCCGATGCGCGCGGCGGGGTTGATGTCGATCTGGAATAGCTCTGAGACGCGGCTTTGCAGAAAGTGCGCCATGGTCGTGCGCCCCTGCGTCCACAGGCAGTGCGAGACGCGATAGATTTGCAGGGACAAAAAGCCCTTGAAGAACATGAAGGCCTGCAAATAGCCCTTGGCCGCCGGGTCGCGTTCATAGACGGCGTGCAGGTCGGCCTCGGCATATTCGACGAGCTGGGAATCGTCCGCGAAGCAGCCCTGCGCCAGTTCGCGCAGGGTGATGCTGGACATGGAATGGTCGCCCAGCTTGTTGGCGATGTGAAAGCTCAGGGCCGAAGCCAGATCGGCGTGCGACAGGATGGTCGAGTGCAGCATCGAGGCCAGGGCCGGTTCATGCGCCGACGCCTCCTGCGCTTCGCGGCGCAGGTTCAGCCAGATCGGCTTGTCATCGCTGCGGATGACCTCGAAGGGTTGGGCCACAATCGTCTCCTAGTCCAGATCGAGCGCGCGGGTCAGGGCGGGCGACAGGTCGCCGCTTCTGGCCATATGGTACACCCGCAATGTACACACAATGGTTAAGCCGTCGCGTATCTGACCCTTTATAACAGCATCGAGCAGGGTTTTGAAGGGAACCCGCGCATGGTCGAAGACTTCGGTCCCGTCCGGCGCGATCTCGCCGCCGGTCAGGCCCGTGGCCAGATAGCAGATGGCGACCTCGTCCGTGACCGAATTGGACATATCGAAGCTGAGGATCCGCCGCCAGTCCTGCGCGCTCAATCCGGTTTCCTCGCGCAGTTCGCGTTTGGCGCCGTCGAGCGGGTCTTCGTCAAGCGGCGCGCCGCCTTCGGGCAGTTCCCAGCTATAGGCGTCGAGCGGAAAGCGCGCCTGGCCGACCAGCGACACCGTTCCATCGTCGTGCAGCGGAAAGATCGCCATCGCCCGGTTCTTGAAATGCACCATCGCATAATGGGCGGGCGCGCCGGTCGGGGCCACCGCGTCGCTGATCTCAAGGCTGAGCCACGGATTGTCGAAAGCGATCTGACGATTGAGGCGCGCCCATTTCGGACGTTTCGCCGCGCGCCGGGCGTCGTCCCAGGGCGGCAGATTGGCGTTCGTTTCGGTCATCTTGTCACCTTGGGTTTTGTTCGGCGCGGTCTATATAGGGTGCAGGACCGATCTGGATGAGACTTCATGACCGCATTTGACACGACGCCGCACGAATTTGGCAAGCCGCTTCCGCAAAAAGCCTCAGATGCGGTGCTGGAAGCCTTGTTCAACCGCCGCAGCGCGCCCGCGCCGACACTCGGCATGCCGGGGCCGTCGCCGGAGCAGATGGACCTGCTGATCCGGCTGGGCCTGCGCGTCCCCGACCACGGCAAGATCGGGCCGTGGCGCATCGTGCGCTTTACGCCTGAGGCTAAGACGCAGGTGGTGGAGAAGCTGAAAGCTCTGGCCGGATCGCGCGGCGAGAAGAAGGACGTCGGGGCGCTGATCAAGATGTCCACGCCGCCGGAGATGCTGATGGTGGTGTCCGCGCCGATCCAGCCGCACAAGATTCCGCTCTGGGAGCAGCAGCTTTCCGCCGCCGCCGTGTGTCAGAACCTTTTGATCGCGGCGGGTGCGATGGGCTATGGCGCGAACTGGATCACCGACTGGTACGCCTATGACGCTGAGGCGCGGGCGATTCTGGGCGTGAAAGAGGACGAGAACGTCGCGGGATTCATTTATCTCGGCACGCCGTCCGAACCGCCGCTGGAACGGGAGAGGCCGGATTACGACGCGCGGGTCAGTTGGTGGGCGGAATAGCGCTGTTCGCGTATCGCAATCTGCGGTAAATATACGCTTATGAAACCGTCGCTTGCTCTTTCTAGCCATAAGGTCGATTTCGACGCCCTGCTGTTACGTTACCGGGCGGCGAACCTGCGTGTCTTCGGCTCCGTGGCGCGTGGCGAGGACAAGGAGGGCAGCGATCTCGATCTGCTGGTCGATCCACTGCCGGGCGCGACCCTGTTCGATCTCGGCGGCTTGCAGGACGAATTGCAGGAGGTATTGGGGGTTGGCGTCGATCTTTTGACGCCTGGCGATCTGCCAGTATCATTCCGCGCCATCGTACTGTCTGAGGCACGCCCGATATGACGCCCGATAAGCTGGCCGATTACCTGCGGCATATGCAGGAAGGCGCGCATCAGGTTGCCAACTATATTGCAGATATGGACAGGACGACGTTCCTTGCCGACAGACGCACGCAACAGGCGGTGATCATGAATCTGGTGATTATCGGCGAAGCCGCGACGCGCATCATGAGCGACTATCCCGAATTTGCCGTTAGCAATCCGAATATCCCGTGGCGCAATATGCGCGGCATGCGTAATCGGATTGCACACGGCTATTTTGATATTGATATGGAGCAGGTCTGGGAAACGGCGCAGACCTCGCTGCCCGACTTACGCGAAAAGCTCGCGCAATCTCAACCCCTGCCGCGGTAGGTCGGGACGCCGAAGTCGGGGATATAGACGCCTGACGGCGGGACGTCGCTTTGCCAGAAGACGTCGATCGGGATGCCGCCGCGCGGATACCAGAAGCCGCCGATGCGGATCCAGCGCGGGTCGAGCAGGTCTTTCAGCCGCTTGGCGATATAGACGGTGCAGTCTTCGTGGAAGGCGCCGTGATTGCGGAAGCTGGTCAGGAACAGTTTGAGCGACTTGGACTCGACCAGCCATTCGCCCGGCACATAGTCGATGACCAGGTGCGCAAAATCGGGCTGGCCGGTCACCGGGCAGAGCGAGGTGAATTCCGGCGCGGTGAAGCGCGCGACATAGTTCACATCCGGGTGCGGGTTCGGCACGCGCTCCAGAAAGGCCTTTTCGGGAGAGTCGGCCTGGACGGACTGCGCGCCGAGCTGGGTCAGGTTGTCGGTATAGTGGCTCATGGCTCTCGATATAGAGGCGGAGGCGGTTTTGGCAAGAGCGCAGGGAAAGTAAGAACCTCCACCACCACCGCGCTTTGCGCGGCGGTCCCCCTCCCCAACAAGTTGGGGAGGTATAAGTGGGCAAGGTTATGGCTTTTCCATCTTTACGTTCGCGTCAATTTAGCGCTAGTCTCGGCGGCAAAATTGACAGAGGAAACCCGTCATGGCCGTGCCTATATCGCTTGCGAAAAACCTGCGCTTTCCCGTGGTCGCCGCGCCGATGTTTCTGGTGTCGGGACCGGAGCTGGTGATCGCGACCTGCAAATCGGGCATGATCGGCACGTTTCCGGCGCTCAATCAGCGCACGTCGGAAGGCTATGCCGACTGGCTGACGCAGGTGAAGGCGGCGCTGAGACCGGAGGATGCGGCTTACGGCGTCAACCTGATCGTGCATCAGACCAATACCCGGCTGATGGCGGACCTGACCATCACCGCCGAGCATAAGGTTCCGCTGGTCATCACCTCGCTCGGCGCGGTGCGCGATATTGTCGATGGCGTCCATGCCTATGGCGGCGTGGTGTTTCACGACGTCATCAATGCGCGCCACGCCAAGAAGGCCGCCGATGCGGGGGTGGACGGGCTGATCCTGGTCGCGGCAGGCGCGGGCGGCCATGCCGGGACGCAGCATCCGTTCGCCCTGATCAACGAAATCCGCCAGTTCTTTTCGGGGACGATCCTGCTGTCCGGCGCGATTTCGACCGGCGGCGATGTCGCGGCGGCCTTGATGGCGGGCGCGGACCTCGCCTATATGGGCACACGCTTTATCGCCACGCAGGAAGCGCAGGCGCAGGCCGAATATAAGGCGATGCTGACCGAGACGAGCGCGAAAGACATCACCTATACGGACGCGATTTCCGGCATCAACGCCAACTTCCTGACGCCTTCGCTGATCAATAATGGGCTCGATCCGAACGCGGCGAAAGACCCCAAGCACAAGATCGACATGGCGCACGAACTGAACGCCGAGGCCAAGGCGTGGAAAACCGTCTGGTCCGCCGGTCAGGGCATTGGCTCGATCCATGACGTTCCAGCAGTTACTGAACTGGCGGCGCGGTTGCGCACGGAGTTTGACGGGGCCTGCAAGTCTTTTAATGACAGGCAAAGAGCTTACGGCCTGTTATAGAAGGCCGCTTGACCTTTTCGATCCTGATCTATTGGAAATTACAATTCCCCTCTCCCCGCTTGCGGGGAGAGAAAGAGAGCTGAACGCAGTGAAAGCGACGGGCGGGGCGCGTAGCCTGAGAAGCTGTCCGCCGATTGAGCGCAAACTTGGGCGCCCCCTCACCCGACCCTCTGCGCCCTGTCGGGCTTGCAGGTCGTCCTCTCCCCTCGTGGAGGGGAGAGGGGAAAGTGGAGTCAGCCGAACACGACCAGGGCCTGCTCGATATCGGCAATCAGATCGTCGGGGTCTTCGAGGCCGATATAGAAGCGGATGAACGAGCCTTCGGCGTAAGGGTCGGGCGCGCCCGGCGTGCGGGTGCGGAAGGCGAGCTGCGGCTCGCAATTGACCGCGAGGCTTTCATAACCGCCCCAGGAAAAACCAAGCCCGAACAGGCTGAGCTTGTCCAGAAAGGCCTGAGATTGCGGCTCGCCGTCACCCTTAAACTGGACGAGGAACAGGCCGTTGGCGGCGGAAAAATCGCGCGCGAAGAGGGCGTGGCCGGGATGGCTTGGCAGGCCCGGATGCACGATGCGCAGGACTTCAGAGCGACCCTCCAGCCATTTGGCGACCTTTAAAGCGCTGTCCCCGCTTTGTTTGAGGCGCAAATTCATGGTGCGCAGGCCGCGCAGGGCCAGATAGGACTCATCCGCCGAGGTGAAGAAGCCCCACGCCTTGATCGCCTTGTGCAGGGTGGCCGCCAGTTTCGCGTCCGACACGCTGACCGACCCGATCAGCACATCCGAATGGCCGCCGACATATTTTGTCAGGGCCTGCATGGAAAGATCGACGCCGCGTTCGAGCGGTTTAAACAAGAGCCCGCCGCCATAGGTGTTGTCGCACAGGGTCAGGATGCCCCTCGCCTTCGCAGCCTTCGCGATGGCAGGGATGTCCTGAATGTCGAAGGTCAGCGAGCCGGGGCTTTCGACATAGATCATCTTCGTCGCCGGACTCGCCAGCGCCACGATCTCATCGGCGCTCAAGGCCGGATCGTAATAGCGCGCGGTGACGCCATAACGCTTGAGTTGGGTGTCGAGAAACCGCCGCACGGGCGCATAGCAGGAATTGACAACCAGAATCTCATCGCCCGCCGCAAGACAGGCGAAGAGCGGCAGGGTCAGGGCCGCCAGACCGCTGGGCAGGATGAAGCTCTCCCGCGCGCCCTCAAGCTCGGCGATCATGCGGCACAGCTCAGTCTGGGTCGAAAGGCCATCTGTGCCGTAGGTCGGCTTGATGTCGTCGTCGTAAAGCTTGTCGGCGCTTTCAAACAGCACCGTCGAACCGCGCTCGACCGGCGTGTTGACGGAACGGCGCGAACGGGCGCGGCCAAGCGTGGCGGAGGTCAGGCGGGTCGTGTCTTTCATGCCTTGCTTGAAGCGCGAAACGGTGCGCCTGGCAAGACTCTATTGCGCCCAAATCTATTGCGGCGCGACCAAAGGCGTCGTCACATCGGCATTGCGATCGACGCTGAGCCAGCCCTTGTCGAACTTCAGTTCCGCCACCTGCACCGCCGTCCTCTGACGCCAGTACGGGTCGGTTTTGGCTTCGGGGGCATTCTCCTGATGCACGAAATAATAGATGAAGGCGTGATCGTTATTGACGATGATATCGGCGTGCTGGCCCTTGGCGTTGTCGGTGGCGTGGGTTCCCGGCTGTTCGAGGATGCGCGTCGGTTGCAGCTCCCAGTGGGCGGCATCGCTGGAGCGCAGCACGATCAGCCCCTCCCACTTGTCGGCGATCAGCCAGTAATACCCTTTGAAAAAGAAAACCTTAGGGCCTTCGGCATTCGCATCGACCACCGGATCGGTCAGCACCTTCTTCCAGTGGACGAGATCGTCCGAATCGAGCGCGAAGATGCGGCTGCCCTTGCGTTCGTCCTTGTACCACAGCCGGTAATGGTGATCTGAGAGTTTGATCACCGACGGGTCGATAACGCGCTCGGAACCCGTCTCCACCGTGTCGGAACAGGTCCAGCTCTTGAGGTCGGGGCTGGTCAGGTGGACGATCTTCGCGGTCGCGCCATGGCCCCAGGAGCTGTAAATGCCCGGCACGACGGTCAGCCACATGTGATAGGTTCCGGCCTCATAATAGAGTTCCGGCGCCCACAGGGTCGGGCCGGTGCAGGCGGCGGGAAATTTGGCCACGCCTGCATAGCGCCATTTGAGGCCGTTTTTCGAGGTCGCCATGCCGATCCTTGTGCCGTGGACCCAGGATACGTCCTTCGGGTCAGGCAGTTTCAGCGTCGCGCGGCGGTTGGTGTAGAACATCACCCAGCGATGCTGCGCGCGGTCATAGACCGACGAGACATCCGCCGCGCCATCATAGACCGGGTCGCGATAGAGGGGCTTTGGGGCGGTTTCGGCGAAGGCGGCGGACGCGAGCAGCAACAGGCTCAACAGCGCGAACAGGCGGCGCATGGCGGGATTCCTTGTGGCATTGTTATGTGACAAGGTCTAGGCAATTTGTACGACAAATACAAGGGCGGGCGGGAGGCGCCAGCCTTCTCCTCCCTATCGAAGATGGGGAGGTGGCGTTTGCGCAGCAAACGACGGAGGGGTATCTTGCCGCCTGCGCCCTACCCCTCCACCGCTTCGCGGTCCCCCTCCCCACCTTGTGGGGAGGAGAAGGTCGGCGCGGAATCAGGCGGCTTTCTTCTCGCTCTTGTCGAAGCGGCTATAGAAGGTCTCGCCGTTCTTCGCCATGTCGCGCAGCAGTTGCGGCGGGGCGAAGCGCTTGCCATAGAGCGCCGTCATGCGGTCCAGCTCCTCGACGAATTTGGCGATGCCGATGGCGTCCATCAGCGACACGATGCCGCCCGACCACGGCGCGAAGCCCCAGCCGAGGATCGAGCCGACATCGGCTTCGCGCGGATCGGTGATGACGCCTTCCTCAAAGCAGCGCGCCGCCGTCACGGCTTGTACGTAAAGCAGGCGTTTTTTCAGCTCCTCGACCTGCGCCGGATCGGCTTCGGCCATCTTGACCGGGAAGGCGTCGAGCGTGCCCTGCCACAGGGTCTTGGGCGCGCCCTTCTGTTCGGGATAGTCGTAAAAGCCCTTGCCGTTCTTGCGGCCATAGCGGCCATCGGCCACCATCTGCGCGACCTCCTTTTCGCCGGGGATCGGCTCATAGGCGTCGCCCATCGCCTTGGCGGTTTCGGAGGTGATCTTGGTCAGCAGGTCGAGCGCGACATCGTCCATCATCTCCAGCGGACCGCGCGGCATGCCGGTCATGCGCCCGGCATTGTCGATCAGGGCCGGGGCGATGCCTTCGGACCACATGATCATGCCTTCGGCGGTAAACGGAATGAAACAGCGATTGGCGAAGAAGAAGCGCGAATCGTTGACCACGATCGGGGTCTTCTTGATCTTTAGCGCGTAGTCGATGGCCTTGGCGACCGTGGCGTCGGAGGTCTTTTCGCCGCGGATCAGCTCGACCAGCGGCATGCGGTCCACCGGCGAGAAGAAGTGGACGCCGATATAGTGTTCCGGCTTCGATGAGGCGGTGGCCAGAAGCGTGATCGGTATGGTCGAGGTATTGGTGCCGAAAATGGCCGTTTCGGCTTTCGCGCCCGCATAGAGCGGCGCTTCGGCGGCCTTGGTCACCTGCTCCTTGAGGTCGGTGTTTTCGAACACGGCCTCAACCACAAGGTCCGCGCCTGCGATTTTTGCGTAATCCGGCGTGGCGGTAATCAGGCTCAAAACGCCCGTCGCTTTTTCCTGAGTCATCTTGCCGCGCGACACGGCCTTTTTGAGCAGGTCTTCGCAATGCGCCCGGCCCTTGTCGGCTGAGGCCTGATCGCGGTCGATGAGGATGGTCTCAATCCCGGCCAGAGCGCTGACATAGGCGATGCCCGCCCCCATCATGCCCGCGCCGAGCACGGCGACCTTGGTTACGTCGGCCTTGGGAACGCCTGCCGGGCGGCCTGCGCCCTTACCCAAGGCCTGCATCGAGAAGAAGAAGGTGCGGATCATCGCCTTGGCCTGCGGCGTCATCAGCGTATTGCAGAAATAGCGGCTCTCGACCCGGATCGCCTGATCGATCGGCAGTTGCAGGCCTTCATAGACGGCGTGCATCAGGTTGATGACGGCCGGATAATTGCCATAGGACTGCTTGCGCAACAGGGCGTTGCCCATCATGAAGACCTGCGCGCCCGCCGGATGGTAAGGACCGCCGCCGGGGATTTTGAAATCCTTCTTATCCCAGCGCGCGACGGGATCACCCTTGGTTTTGATCCAGGTCTTGGCCGCGTCCAGCACCTTGTCCGGATCGGCCAGTTCATCGACCACCCCTGCGCCCAAAGCTTCCTGCGGCTTGAACGACTTGCCTTCCGACATGGCCATCAGGGCTCCTTGCGCGCCGATCAGGCGCGGCAGGCGCTGCGAGCCGCCGCCGCCGGGGAAGAGGCCGATCTTGATTTCGGGCAGGCCGACCTGCACCTTCGGGCCATTGGACAGTACGCGATAATGGCAGGCCAGCGACACTTCCAGCCCGCCGCCCAGCGCCAGACCGTTCAGCGCCGCCACCACCGGCTTGCCGCAGGTCTCCAGCAGGCGATAGACGCGATTCATCTCAAAGGCGGCGTTAAAGGCCGATTTCAGCTTGGCCTGCTCGTCACCACCGCTTTCGGCCTCCCACGCCCCGCCGATCATTTCCTCCAGATCGGCCCCGGCGCAGAAGCCGTTGTCCTTGCCGGAGGTCAGGATCACGCCCTTCACGCCCGCATCGGTCTTCGCGCGCTCGATAATCTGTTCCAGATCGGCCAGGGCCGCCTTGGTGAAGGTGTTCATCGTCTTGTTCGGCACATCGAACGCGCAGACCAGAATGCCGTCGGCGTCGAGGTCTATCTTGAAATTATCCATCTGTATGTCTCCCTCGACCTGTTCTTAAACGCGCTCAACCACAGTGGCGGTGGCCATGCCGCCGCCGACGCACAGGACCGCCAGTCCCGTGGACTTGCCCGTGCGCTCCAGTTCATCGACCAGCGTGCCGAGGATCATGGCGCCGGTCGCGCCGAGCGGATGGCCCATGGCGATGGCGCCGCCGCAGACATTGATCTTGTCGTGCGGGATGTCGAGCGCCTGCATGTAGCGCAGCACCACGGCGGCGAAGGCTTCATTGAGTTCGTAGATGTCGATGTCGGTCGTCTTCATGCCGAGCTTTTTCAGCAGCTTTTCGGTGACGTAGGACGGGCCGGTCAGCATGATCGACGGCTCAGACCCGATCGAGGCCGCGCCGAGAATGCGCGCGCGCGGCTTCAGCCCGGTGATGCGCCCCGCCTCCTGCGAACCGACCAGCACCGCCGCCGCGCCATCGACGATGGAGGACGAATTGCCCGGCGTATGCACGTGGTTGACGCGCTCGACTTCCGGGTAGCGTTGCTGGATGACCGAATCGAACGCCATTTCGCCAAAGGCCGCAAACGACGGGTTCAGCCCGCCGAGCGTCTGCATATCGGCGTTCGGGCGGATGGTCTCGTCGTGATCGAGCGCGATCACGCCCATCTGATCCTTGACCGGCACGATGGCGCGTTTGAAGCGCCCCTCGGCCCAGCTTTGCGCCGCGCGTTTGTGGCTCTCAACCGAATAGGCGTCGACATCGGTGCGCGAAAAGCCCCACTTCGAGGCGATCATGTCGGCGGATACGCCCTGCGGCACGAAATGGGTCGGGAAGGCCGCCGCCACATCGATGGCCCAGGCGCCGCCGTCCGAGCCCATCGGCACGCGGCTCATGCACTCGACGCCACCGCCAATCGCCATCGTCGCTTCGCCTGACACCACCTTGGCGGCGGCGACATTGACCGCCTCAAGCCCGGAGGCGCAGAAGCGGTTGAGCTGCACCCCGCCGGTGGTTTCGGCGTAGTTTGCGGCCAGAACAGCGGCGCGGGCGATGTCGCCGCCCTGCTCGCCCACCGGCGTCACGCAGCCCCACATCACGTCATCGACCAGAGAGGTGTCGAGATTGTTACGGTCGCGCACGGCCTCCAGCACCTGCTTCGACAGGCTGAGCGCCGTGATGTCATGCAGGCTGCCATCCTTCTTGCCCTTGCCGCGCGGCGTGCGCGCATGGTCATAGATATAGGCGGAATTTTCGGGTGTCGGCATGTTGGCTATGTCCTCCGTTTCGCGCGCGGCGGGGTGTTTTTTATGATGCCGAATATGTGCGCTTTGTTGACGCGAACGTCAAGATAATCGAAAAAAGTTTTT
>DATMTF010000309.1:0-5011 GCA_035565015.1 Asticcacaulis sp.
GCTGACGACCCGGCAAAAATCGCCGGGCGCCGGGGGGGTTTTGCCTAACCGCGATGTTTCCGGAGTCGTCGAATGTCGCTGAACAGCATCATGAATATCGGCCTGTCCGGCCTGACGACCGCGCAGAACCAGCTCGGCGTGACCTCCGACAATATCTCCAACGTCAACACGCCCGGCTATATCCGCAAGGTCGCCACCCAGCAGAGCGTGACGGTGGCGGGCGTCGGCATGGGCGTGCAGTCGGGCAAGACGACCATCGCCGCCGATCAGTATCTGGAGGCCGCCTCCTACACCGCCGCCGGCGACGCCAGTCAGGCCGACATCAGCTATGAGCTGCTGGACCAGATACAATCGCGCTTCGGCGACATCACCGACGCCAGCAATCTGTTCAATCAGGCCGCCTCCACCCTGTCCGATATGAGCCAGGCGGCGGAAAGCGCCTCCTCGACCCCTGCGCGCCAGCAGGTCGTGTCGGACCTGACCAGTTTCCTGAACACGGCTAACGGCCTGTCCAGCAATATCCAGCAGGTGCGCGCCAACGCCGACAGCCAGATCGGCTCGGACGTTGGCCAGATCAACGACCTGCTCAAAAACATCACCGACCTGAACGCCAGCATCTCCAGCGCCACCGTCACCGGCGCCGACGCCACCGGCGCCCAGACCACGCAACTGCAATATCTCGATCAGCTTTCCAAGCTGGTCGATATCTCGGTGACGCGCGAAACCAATGGCGGCGTGACCGTGCGCACCGGCGGCGGCCTGACCCTGGCCACCGGCAATACGGCGGCCAGTCTCAGCTATACGCCCGCCAACAGCGTCGATGCGACCACGACCTTCTCGCCCATCACCGTCACCGGCGTGAACGGCGAAACGCGCGACCTGTCGGACTATATCTCCTCCGGCGAGGTCGCCGGTCTGCTGGAAACGCGCGACAAGACGGCGGTCGCCATCAACGACCAGCTCAACGAATATGTCCGCCAGTTCACCAACACCGTCAACGCCGTGCATAATCAGGGCAGCGCCGTTCCCGCGCCCGCCAGCCTGAGCGGCAAGAACACCAGCCTCAGCGATTCCGAGGCGATCAGCGGCTTCAGCGGCCAGACCAATCTCGTCACGCTCGATTCCAGCGGCAATGTCACCCACACCCTGGCCATCGACTTCAGCGCCGGAACCATGAGCCTCGACGGCGGCGCCGCGACCAGTTTCACCGCTTCGAACTTCGTCAGCCAGGTCAACAGCGCTTTCGGCGGCAATGCGACGCTCAGCTTCAGCAATGGCGTCATGTCGCTGGCCGCGTCCGGGGCCGGCGGCAATGACGGCGTGGCCGTGGTCGATCCGTCCAGCAGCGGCGCAACCAAGCAGGGGCAGGGCTTTTCGCAATATTTCGGCCTCAACGATCTGATCACGTCAAAAACGCCGACCAGCTACAATACCGGCCTGACCGCCACGGACGCTTCCGGCTTCGCCGGCGGCCAGATCGGCTTCACCCTCAAGTCCGACGCTGGCTCGACCCTGGCCAATATCAAGGTCACCCTGTCCAACCCGGCCACCATGGCCGACATGGTGACGGCGCTCAACGACACGGCGACGGGGCTTGGTAAATACGGCACCTTCTCGCTCGATTCCAACGGCGCCCTGACCTTCAAAGGCTTCGGCAGCCCGGCCAACAGCCTGAACGTCAGCTCGGACTCGACGTCGCGCAATGGCTATGGCGCCTCGTTCAGCCAGTTTTTCGGCCTCGGCGACGTGCAGGGAAACATCGCCTCCGGCGTGCAGGTCAACACGACCGTCGCCAACGACCCGACGCAACTGGCCCTGGCCAAGGTCGATCTGACGGCGGCCAGCGGCTCGGCCCTGGCCAAGGGCGACGGCTCCAACGGTTCGGCCCTGGCCGCCATCGGCGACACGGTCGTAACCTTCGCCAAGGCGGGCCTGAACGGCGGCGGCGCCTCGACCCTGACCAATTACGGCACGAATCTCGCCGGTCAGGTCGGCGCCCTGGCCTCGCAGTCCAAGAACGACAGAGACTCCGCCGACGCGCTTCTGACCGAGGCCACAAATCGCCGCAGCGCTCAGGAAGGCGTCAATCTCGACGAGGAACTGGTCAATCTCACCACCTACCAGCAGGGCTACAGCGCCGCCAGCCGCCTGATCCAGGCGGCCAAGGATATGTATGACGTCCTGCTCAACATGATGGGTTAAGAGGGCATATTATGCGCATCTCCTCCTCACAGGTCTGGACCAACGCCCTGAACAACCTGATGGACGCCGAACAGCGTCAGGTCGACGCCGGAACGCAGGTGTCGACGCAGAAGGTCGCCACCGATCTCGCCGGCTACGGCTCCGGCAGCGCGGTCATCGCCGCCTATCAGGCCTCTCTGGCCAAGACCAACGGCTATCTTGGCGTGGCCCAGACCGTCACCGACCGCCTGACCGGACAGGATCTGGCGCTCAACACGACCTCGCAGGCCGCGTCCGACGCCAAGGACACCATCATGAACGCTCTGGCCAGCGGCGATTCCACCACCCTGATGCAGGGTCTGCAAAGCGCGTTTTCGGAATCGCTCAACGGCCTGAACTACAAATATAACGGCAGCTACCTGTTCTCCGGCGGCAATGACGACACGCCGCCGGTCAGCATCTCGACCCTGTCGCAGCTCAGCGGCGGGGCGGTCACGGTCGCCTCGGTCTTCACCAATGGCTCGGTCAAGAAGGCCTCGACGATCGACGCCAACACCACCGTCCAGACCGGCATGCTGGCCTCGGATCTCGGCACGAAGATGATGCAGATCTTCAAGGACATTCAGGACTATAATGATGATCCGGCCACCGGTCCGTTCGCCTCGCCCCTGACCGACGCCCAGACCCAGTTCCTGACTCAGAAGTCGCAGGAATTCTCCGCCGCCTATGACGACCTGACCAACCAGACCGCCGTCAACGGCACGATGCAGAGCCGCGTCGAGGCGACCACCACCAGCCTGCAGGGCCAGGCCGATTCCATGACCAAGCTGATCGGCGACCGCACCGACGCCAATATGGACAAGGCGGTCACCGACCTGCAACAGGCGCAGATCGCCGTGCAGGCCTCGGCGCAGGTCTTGTCCAATCTCAACTCCGTCTCGCTGCTCAACTATCTGAAATAGCCGATACCCTAGCAATCCGCTCAGGTTTCGACTATCTAGCGCATGATTATGCGCTCAAGCGCCGCGCTGCGCGCACCACCCTATGGAATCCATGGAAGTCTGTCCCGTCCCCCTGATGGCCTCGGCCGATCTTGACGCCGCCCTCGACGCCACGCGCAAAAGCGTCGGCCTGCCCCAAGGCGCGCGCGTCGTCGCCGCCATGTCCGGCGGGGTCGATTCCACCGTCGTGGCGGCGCTGCTGCACGCGGCGGGCTATGAAACGATCGGCGTCACCCTGCAACTTTATGATCACGGCGCGGCGCTGAAAAAGACCGGCGCCTGCTGCGCGGGCCAGGACATTCACGATGCGCGCATGGCCGCCGAGAAGATCGGCATACCGCACTATGTCCTCGACTACGAAAGCCGTTTCCGCGAGCAGGTGATCGAGGAGTTCGCCGATTCCTATCTGCGCGGCGAAACCCCGGTGCCGTGCATCCGCTGCAACCAAAGCGTCAAGTTCCACGACCTGTTGCAGGTGGCCAAAGACCTCGGCGCCGAAGCCATGGCGACCGGCCACTATGTCGAACGCTCGGCTGAGGGCCATTTGCGCCGCGCCGCCGACACGGCGCGCGATCAAAGCTATTTCCTGTTCGCCACCACGCGCGAACAGCTCGACTTTCTGCGCTTTCCGCTGGCGGGCATCCCCAAGCCGCAGGTGCGCGACATCGCGCGCCAGCTCGGCCTCAGCATCGCCGCCAAGCCCGACTCGCAGGACATCTGCTTCGTGCCGGAAGGCAAGTATGTCAACCTGATCGACAAGCTGCGCCCGCAGGGCCGCGAAGCCGGCGACATCCGCCATATCGACGGGCGCGTGCTGGGCCGTCATGAGGGCATTACCGGCTATACGATCGGCCAGAGACGCGGCCTCAATATCGCGGTTGGCGAGCCCCTGTTCGTCACGCGCATCGACCCGGACCAGCGCGAAATCGTGGTCGGCCCGCGTGAGGCGCTGCTGACGCGCGGCCTGTCTTTAAAGGAAATCAACTGGCTGGGCGACGAGCCGGACCTGATCGACGCCGCGCGCGCCAACCGGCCTGTGCTGGCGCGCGTGCGCTCGACCCGCCCGCCGGTCCCGGCGCGACTTATCCTCGCTGATGACGCCGCCCAGATCATGTTCGACGCGCCCGAAGAAGGCGTCGCCCCCGGCCAGGCCTGCGTCCTCTACGACCCCGCCGACGAAGGCCGCGTGCTCGGCGGCGGCTTTATCGCCAGCACCATCTCCGCCGCCTGAGCGCCCGCCTCGCTTTTTAAGTCGCGCTAACGCTACGCTCCTTGAGCGGGTTTTAGTTGCGCTAACGCTACGCTCCTTGAGCGCGGGCGGCGGCTTTATCGCCAGCACCATCTCCGCCGTTTGAGCGCCCGGTTAGCTCGCGTCACGCCTGGGTGTCGAGACGGTCAGCAATAAAGCCGCCGGAAGCGACGCGATTTCGATCACGCCTAATAAAAGCCAGTCCCCGTCCAAATATGCGAGAGGGCTGAGAATGCCGACGATGATGAGCATCAGGAACGCCGAACCTGTACGCGCACGCAGTCTGATCTTGCTCGCGATCCATCGCGTCAGGCCAACAATGGCGGCTGTCAGGCCAAATCCCACGCCTAAAAAGACAGGGCTTAGCGCCATCAAAGCTGCCGCGTTGATACCATCCAGGCCGCTAAGACCCGGCGTTTCTTCGATTATGATAAAAGCCAGAGGTGGCAAAATGCAGCACAGCCAGCGCCCTTTCATGTAAAGAGGCCGAAGGAAGGAGCGCGCCGGGGTCTGTCGAGACATTACCACTCCGAAGAATGAGCAACGGTCACCATACAGATCAAACCCTTCATGTAAAGTT
>DATMTF010000310.1:0-3442 GCA_035565015.1 Asticcacaulis sp.
ATTGTAGTCGCCGGTCTGGATATCCTTTTCCTGCAACAGATCGAGAAACAACGGGATCGTGGTGTCGATGCCGGACACGACCGTCTCCTCCAGCGAGCGCTTCAGGCGCGCCAGGGCTTCAGGTCGGTCGCGACCGTGAACGATCAGCTTGCCGATCAGCGAGTCGTAATAGGGCGGAATCGCGTATCCATTATACATGGCCGAATCCATGCGCACGCCAAGCCCGCCGGGCGCGTGGAAGTCTGTGACCGTGCCGGGCGACGGCGTAAAGGTGCGCGCGTTTTCGGCGTTGATGCGCACCTCGATGGCGTGGCCCTTGAACTGAATGTCCTTCTGCGTGAAGGACAAAGGATGGCCTTCGGCGATGCGGATCTGTTCGCGCACCAGATCGGTTTCAGTGATGTATTCGGTCACCGGATGCTCGACCTGCAGGCGGGTGTTCATCTCGATGAAGAAGAATTCGCCGTCCTCGTACAGGAATTCGATGGTGCCGACGCCGAGATAACCGATCTTCTTGATGGCGTTGACGACGACCATGCCGATCTTGTCGCGCGCTGCATCATCGATCACCGGCGAAGGCGCCTCTTCCAGCACCTTCTGGTGGCGGCGCTGCAAGGAGCAGTCGCGTTCACCCAGATGCACGACATTGCCGTGACTGTCGGCGACGACCTGGATCTCGATGTGGCGCGGCTTCTGGAGATAGCGCTCCATATAGACCGTGCCGTCGCCGAATGCGGCTGCGGCTTCGGTCTGGGCGCTGAGGAAGGCTTCGTTGAGGTCGTCCTTCGTCTTGGCGACCTTCATGCCGCGTCCACCGCCGCCCGCCGCCGCCTTGATCAGCACGGGGAAGCCGATGGTCTCCGCCGCGGCGATGGCGTCTTCGAGCGTGGCGACGCCGCCGTCCGAGCCCGGAACGACCGGAATGCCGGAATCTTTCGCGGCCTGCTTGGCGGTGATCTTGTCGCCCATCATGCGGATATGTTCGGGCTTGGGACCGATAAAGCTCAAGCCGTGCGCCTCGACGATTTCGGCGAAACGGGCGTTTTCCGACAGGAAGCCGTAGCCCGGATGCACCGCCTGAGCGCCGGTGATTTCAGCGGCGGCGATGATCGAGGGTATGTTGAGATAGGATTTGGACGCCGCCGCCGGTCCGATGCAGACGCTTTCGTCGGCCAGGTGGACGTGCAGGGCGTTGCGGTCGGCCTCGGAATGGACCGCGACCGTGGCGATGCCCATTTCCTTGGCGGCGCGGATGACGCGCAGCGCGATCTCGCCGCGGTTGGCGATCAGGATCTTGTCGAAGGACTTGGTCATGAAACCTTACTCGAACGCGATCAGGGCTTCGCCGAATTCGACCGGCTGGGCGTCGCTGACCAGGATCTGCGCCACAACGCCGTCGCGTGGCGATGGGATCGGGTTCATGGTCTTCATGGCCTCGATGATCAGCAGGGTCTGGCCCTGCTTAACCTTGTCGCCGACCTTGACGAAGGCGGGCGAGCCGGGCTGCGGCGACAGATAGCAGGTGCCGACCATGGGCGATTTGACGGCATCCTTGACGGCAGCGGGGGCAGGGGCTGCCGCGGCAGGCGCGTCAACGGACGGCGCCGCAACAGGCGCGTGAGCCGCAACGGGCGCTGGCGCAGCGGCGGGAACATAGGACACGGCGGTCGCAGCGGTAAGTTGACGCGCGACGCGAATCTTCAGATCGCCTTGCTCGACTTCGATTTCCGACAGTTCGGTTTCTTTGAGAATATCGGCCAGCTTACGGACCAGCTTTGGGTCGATGGGGTCGGAAGCGGCGGATTTGGGAGTCGTCATGTCTTAACCTTGAACAGCGCGGCTGGGTTTTTTAAGCCTCTGATATGTCTCAGCCTGCGGGTTTCACCAGGGCCAGAGCGGCGCGAATGGCCAGTTCATAGCCAACAGCGCCAAATCCCGCAATGATCCCTTTGGCCGCCAGCGACACATATGAGTGATGGCGGAAGGATTCGCGGGTCTGGGGATTGGAAAGATGGCACTCGATGATGGGGACGCTCAAAGCCTTGAGCGCGTCGAGCATCGCCACCGAGGTGTGGCCGTAGCCGGCGGGATTGATGATCAGCGCCGCCGATTCGGTGCGCGCTTCCTGAATCCAGTCAATCAACTGGCCTTCAAGATTGCTCTGACGGAAGACGAGGCCGTGTCCGGCGTCTTCCAGCAGCGCAGCGCAGCGCGATTCGATATCGGCCAGCGTGTCATAGCCATAAATTTCCGGCTCACGCACCCCAAGAAGGTTGAGGTTGGGGCCATTGAGGACATATATGGGCTTCATGAAACCTGCACGGACAGCGAAGCCGCCCTTGTACCGCCTGACACCAAGGGCCACAAGCATGCAAGCGTTGTCAGTGCGTCTTTTTTGCTGAGACGGGCGCAAATATGGTGAAAATTCGCTTGAACGGCGAGGCGCGCGAGGTCGAGGCGCGCAATCTGGCGGCCCTGATCGAGGAAATCGGTCTCGATGGCCGTAAGGTGGCGGTCGAAAAGAATCTCGAAATCGCGCCGCGTTCGGCCTGGCTGGGCACCGCCATTGACGAAGGCGACCGGCTGGAAATCGTGCAATTTGTGGGTGGAGGTTAAGCCCGTGGATGACCAAACTCAACTTCATCATGACGCCTGGTCCGTTGCGGGTCGCACCTTCCGGTCGCGCCTGATCGTCGGCACGGGCAAGTACAAGGACTACGCCCAGAACGCCGCCGCCGCCGAAGCGTCAGGGGCGGAGATTGTCACCGTAGCCGTGCGCCGCGTCAACATCTCCGACCCCAGCCAGCCGATGCTGATGGACTTCGTCAAGCCGGACCGCTTCACCTACCTGCCCAATACGGCGGGCTGCTTCACCGGCGAGGACGCGGTGCGCACCCTGCGGCTGGCGCGCGAGGCGGGCGGCTGGAATCTGGTCAAGCTGGAGGTTTTGTCCGATCCCAAGACCCTCTATCCCGACATGGAGGAGACGCTGCGCGCTTTGAAGCTGCTGGTCACGGACGGCTTTGACGTCATGGTCTATTGCTCGGATGATCCGGTCTATGCGCGCAAGCTGGAAGAGGCGGGCGCGGCGGCGATCATGCCGCTGGCGGCGCCGATCGGGTCGGGGCTGGGCATCCAGAACCCCGTCACCTTGCGCATCATCATCGAGAACGCCAATGTGCCGGTGCTGGTCGATGCGGGCGTCGGCACGGCTTCGGAAGCCGCCGAGGCGATGGAATTGGGCTGCGACGCAGTGTTGATGAACACCGCCATCGCCGAGGCCAAAGATCCAATCCGTATGGCGCGCGCCATGAAGCACGCGGTCATCGCAGGACGCGAAGCCTATCTGGCCGGGCGCATGCAACGCAAACTTTACGCCGATCCGTCCTCGCCGCTGGCGGGGTTAATTTAAGAGGTTTGAACCACGGAAAACACGGAAAGC
>DATMTF010000311.1:0-6145 GCA_035565015.1 Asticcacaulis sp.
CGGGACTTTTGCGCTTTTAGCAAAAGCACGCGCGAGCCTCATGCCCAAAAGTGGTCGCCACTTTTTGGAAAGACATGAGGCGCCAAAGATGCGGGGCCGGACGTTTCCGGTCGCAGCCGGGTTACGCCGGCAAGTAAGGGCTATGCTTATGGATACGAACCGTTTTGTGGTTGAAGTCAAAAAGACCCCGAAGAAGTCGGACGCGAAGACACGCGTAACCAACTTCGGCGAGATCTATGCCGACTTCACACCGAACGAGGCGTCGCATCAGTCGTCGCGCTGCGCCCAGTGCGGCGTGCCCTTCTGTCAGCATGGCTGCCCGTTGCAGAACAACATCCCCGACTGGCTGCGCCTGACCGCCGAGGGTCGCATCGAGGAGGCGTGGCAGATTTCGTCGGCGACCTCGACCCTGCCGGAAATCTGCGGTCGCATCTGTCCTCAAGACAGATTATGCGAAGGCTCGTGCGTGCTGGAGCAGTCGGGTTGGGAAAACGTCACCATCGGCGCGGTCGAGCGCTATATCAATGACAAGGCGTTCGAGGAGGGCTGGATCGAAGCGATCACGCCGGTCGTCGAGCGTCCGCAATCTATCGGCATTATCGGCTCTGGCCCGGCGGGGATCGCCGCAGCGGACCGTCTGCGCACGCTCGGCTACAAGGTCACGGTCTATGACCGTCATGACCGCGCGGGCGGGCTTCTGACCTATGGCATTCCGTCGTTCAAGCTGGAAAAGGAGGTCGTGGCGCGCCGCACCGACCGTCTGGCGGCTTCGGGCGTCGAATTCGCGCTGAACGTCAATATCGGCGAGGACGTCGCCTTCGAGGAGTTGCGCGACAAGCACGACGCCATCCTGATCGCCACCGGCGTCTATAAGGCGCGCAGGCTTAGCGTGCCGGGCTGCGGCTCGAAGGGCGTGGTGGCCGCGCTCGACTTCCTGATCACGGCCAACAAGGTCGGCTTCGGCGATCAGATCGCCGACTTCGACAGTGGCCGCCTCAACGCCAGGGATAAGAATGTCGTCGTGATCGGCGGCGGCGACACGGCGATGGACTGCGTGCGCACCTCGATCCGCCAGGGCGCCAAATCGGTCACTTGCGTCTATCGCCGCGACCGCGCCAATATGCCGGGTTCCGACCGCGAGGTCGCCAATGCCGAGGACGAGGGCGTGCGCTTTGAATGGCTGTCCGCGCCCAAGGCGGTGCTGGGCGACGCCGATGCGGTCGAGGGGCTGAAGATTCAGCGCATGCGCCTGACCACGCCGGACGCGCAGGGCCGTCAGGCTGTCGAGGAGATTCACGGCGCCGAGGCCGACCTGCCCGCCGACCTGATCATCGAGGCGCTCGGCTTCGAGCCGGAAAACCTGCCGGTCCTGTTCAACGAACCGGGGCTTGAGGTCACGCGCTGGGGCACGATCAAGACCATGGCGGGCGAGTTCCAGTCGATGGTTCCGGGCGTCTTCGCCGCCGGCGACATCGTGCGCGGCGCCTCGCTGGTCGTCTGGGCCGTGCGGGAAGGCCAGGACGCGGCCGCCGACATTCACCATTACCTGCAAACCGAAGCGCTTTCGGCGGCCAACGCCAACAGTGACGCTCTCAGCCTGGGAGCCGCGGAATAATCATGACCCAGTTTGACTCGTTTAAGCATTACCAATCGCAACGCCAGCGCCTGATCGAGGCCAACGCCTACGATCCGGAAACGGAAATCTCCGCCTGCGGCGTCGGCGTCGTCTGTTCGATCGACGGCGCGCCGCGCCGCGATGTCGTCGAATTAGCCGTCAAGGCGCTCAAGGCCCTGTTCCACCGTGGCGCGGTCGACGCCGACGGCAAGTCTGGCGACGGCGCCGGCATCATGATCAATGTGCCGCAGGCCTTCTTCCGCAAGCAGATCGAAAAGATCGGCCACAAGCCGCGTCCCGGCCCGATCCTGGTCGGTCAGGTCTTCCTGCCGCGCACCGACCTCGGCGCGCAGGAAACCGCGCGCACCATCGTGGAGTCGGAAATCCTGCGTTCTGGCTTCTACCTCTACGGCTGGCGCCAGCCGCCGGTGGACGTGGCGCAACTGGGCGAGCGCGCCTCGGCGACGCGCCCGGAGATCGAACAGATCATGCTGGCCGCGCCGGAGGGCCTTGAGGGCGAGGCGCTGGAGCGCGCCATGTTCCTGTGCCGCCGTCGCATCGAAAAGCGGGTGGATGAAGCCAATCTCGGCGACTTCTATCTATGCTCCTTCTCGGCCAAGACGCTGATCTACAAGGGCATGTTCCGCGCCGAGCTGGTCGATGACTTCTATCTCGACTTAAAAGACCCGGAATTCGTCTCCTCGGTGGCCATCTTCCATCAGCGTTTCTCGACCAACACCTTCCCGGAATGGCGTCTGGCCCAGCCGTTCCGCATGCTGGCGCACAATGGCGAGATCAACACGCTGCGCGGCAATATCAACTGGATGAAGTCGCACGAAATCCGCATGGCCGCCGCCACCTTCGGCGATCAGGCGTCGGACGTGAAGCCGGTGATCCAGCCGCGCGGCTCGGACTCAGCCGCGCTCGACAATGTGTTCGAGCTGCTGGTGCGCGCGGGCCGTTCGGCGCCGATGGCCAAGGCGCTGCTGATCCCCGAAGCCGCCGCCAAGGACGCCAATGTCTCCGAGGCGAACAAGGCGCTCTATGCCTATTGCAATGCGGTGATGGAGCCGTGGGACGGCCCCGCCGCCGTCTGCGCCACCGATGGCCGCTGGGTGATCGCGGGCAAGGACCGCAACGGCCTGCGTCCCTTGCGCGTTGCTGAAACCAAGGACGGCCTGCTGATCGTCGGCTCCGAAGCGGGCATGACCGGCGTGACGGAAGAGCGCGTCGCGCGCCGCATCCATATCGCGCCGGGCCGCATGATCGCGGTCGATCTCGAAGCGGGTCAGTTGTTCTCCGAGGACGAGATCATCGACGCCCTGGCGCAGAAGCACGACTACAAGGGCTGGCTCGAAAACATGATCGAGCTGGAGCCTTTGATCGCGCCGGGCGCAGAGCCGCGCGCGCTTCACGGCGAAGATCTGACGCGCCGTCAGGTGGCGGCTGGCTTCACGCTCGAAGATCTCGACGCCGTGCTCGATCCGATGGTCAAGGACGGCAAGGAAGCGCTGGGCTCGATGGGCGACGATACGCCCATGGCCGTGCTGTCCAACGAATGGCGGCCGCTGGCGCACTATTTCCGTCAGAACTTCGCCCAGGTCACCAATCCGCCGATCGACCCGTTGCGCGAAGCGCAGGGGATGAGCCTTCGCACCCGCTTCAAGAATCTCGGCAATATCCTGGCCGAAGACGAGGCCCAGACCGATGTGTTCGTGCTGGAAAGCCCGTTCCTGACCACCCTGATGTACGAGCGGATGATCAAATTCGACTCGGCGGGCAAGGTCGCCGTGCTGGACGTCACCTTCACCGCCCCGGCGGAAGGCGTCAAGAGCGGCGATACGCTGAAGGCCGCCGTCGAATCGCTGCGCGATCAGGCCGTGGCCGCCGTCAGGGACGGCGCCTCGATGATCGTGCTGACCGACGAGGCTATCGGGCCGGACCGTATCGGCGCGCCAATGATTCTGGCCGCCGCCGCCGTGCATTCGCGTCTGGTGCAAAAGGGCCTGCGCTCCTTCGTGTCGATCGTGGTGCGCTCTTCCGAGGCCATGGACCCGCACGCCTTTGCGGTGCTGGTCGGGGTCGGCGCGACGGCGATCAACCCGTACCTGTCGCTGGAGCTGTTGCAGGAGCGTTTGGCCACGGGCCGCTATCCGGGCATGGACGAACACAAGGCCTTCCTCAACTACAAGAAGGCCATCGAAGCCGGTCTGATGAAGATCCTGGCCAAGAAGGGCATTTCGGTCATTTCGTCGTATCGCGGCGGTTATGAGTTCGAGGCGCTCGGCCTGTCGCGCGCGCTGGTGGCCGAATACTTCCCCGGCGTGACCTCGCGCATCTCCGGCATCGGCCTTTCCGGCATCGAGCAGAAGCTGACGGCCCTGCACGCACAGGCGTTTGCCTCCAAGCGCCCGACAATCCAGATCGGCGGCTTCTACAAGCTGCGCGCTGCGGGCGAGACGCATTATTATCAGCCGCGCCTGATCCATTTGTTGCAGGACGCCACCACGCGCCGCGATTACGAAACCTTCAAAAAGTACTCGACCGCTGTGGCGCAGATGTCGAAAACGCATCCGACCAGCCCGCGCGACCTGCTGGCCTGGAGCGCGCAGCAGACGCCGGTGTCGATCGACGAGGTCGAGAGCGTCAACGAAATCCGCAAACGCTTCGTCACGCCCGGCATGTCGCTCGGCGCGCTCAGCCCTGAGGCGCATGAGACGCTGAACATCGCCATGAACCGCATCGGCGCCCGCTCGGTATCGGGCGAGGGCGGCGAAGACCCCGAACGCTATCAGCGCCGTCCGAACGGCGACAATCCCAATTCGGCCATCAAGCAGATCGCCTCAGGCCGCTTCGGCGTCACGGCGGAATATCTGAACCAGTGCCGCGAGATCGAGATCAAGGTCGCGCAGGGCGCCAAGCCCGGCGAGGGCGGGCAACTGCCCGGCTTCAAGGTGACCGAGTTCATCGCCCGCATGCGCCATTCGACGCCGGGCGTGGGTCTGATCTCGCCGCCGCCGCACCACGACATCTATTCGATCGAAGACCTGGCGCAGCTCATCTACGACCTGAAGCAGATCAATCCGCGCGCCCGCGTCACGGTCAAGCTGGTGTCGCAATCGGGCATCGGCGCGGTTGCGGCGGGCGTCGCCAAGGCCAAGGCCGACGCCATTCTGGTCGCGGGCAATGTCGGCGGCACGGGCGCTTCGCCCCTGTCCTCGATCAAGTTCGCCGGCCTGCCGTTCGAGCTGGGCCTGTCCGAAGCGCATCAGGTGCTGACGCTGAACAATCTGCGCGGCCAGATCCGTCTGCGCGCCGATGGCGGCATGCGCACCGGCCGCGACATCGTGATCGCCGCCCTGCTCGGCGCCGAGGAGTTCGGCATCGGCACGGCCTCGCTGATCGCCATGGGCTGCCTGATGGTGCGCCAGTGCCAGTCGAACACTTGTCCTGTGGGCGTCTGCGTGCAGGACGAGCGCCTGCGCGCCAAGTTCACCGGCACCCCGGACAAGGTGATCAACCTGTTCACCTTCATCGCCGAAGAGGTGCGCGAAATCCTGGCCTCGCTCGGTCTGCGCAGCCTTGAGGAAGCGGTCGGCCGCACCGACCTGCTCTATCAGGTGTCGCGCGGCGGCGCGCATCTCGATGATCTCGACCTCAACCCGCTGCTGGTGCGCGTCGATCTCGATCCCAAGGCGACCATTACGCCTGCGGACCAGATCAACGAGGTGGCCGACACGCTGGACGCCAAGATCGTTCAGGACGCGGCCTTCCTGCTGGATCGCGGCGAGAAGATGCAACTGACCTATGCGGTGCGCAACACCATGCGCGCCGTCGGCACTCGCACCTCGTCGGCCATAGTCAACAAGTATGGTTCGACGCTCGACGAAGGCCATCTGACGCTGGAGCTGTCGGGCTCCGCCGGTCAGTCGCTCGGCGCCTTTGCGGTCAAGGGCCTGACGATCAATCTGATCGGCGAAGCCAACGACTATGTCGGCAAGGGGCTGTCGGGCGCCGTCATCGTGGTGCGTCCGAAGGTTTGGAGCGAAAATCAGGCGCTGGCGGGCAATACCTTGCTCTATGGCGCGACCTCCGGCCAGCTTTACATCGCCGGTACGGTCGGCGAACGCTTTGCGGTGCGCAATTCCGGCGCGACCACGGTGGTGGAAGGCGTCGGCGCGCACGCCTGCGAATATATGACAGGCGGCGAGGTCGTCATTCTGGGCGGCGTCGGCTCGAACTTCGGCGCGGGCATGACCGGCGGCGTGGCGTGGGTCTATGACCCCGATGGCCGTCTGGCCTCGCACGTCAATCCGGAAAGCATTACGCTCCGTCCGGTGCATGACGGCCATGTCGCGCGCCTGAAAGACCTGATCCGGTCGCATCTGGACCGCACCCTGTCGCCGAAGGCGCAGGCCATACTCGACGACTGGGAGCATGCGCTGTCGGCCTTTGTCGAGGTGATGCCGAACGAAATCCTGGCCTTGCAGAAAAAGGCCGAGGCCAAGATCGCGTAAAAGAAAAGCGGCT
>DATMTF010000312.1:0-6988 GCA_035565015.1 Asticcacaulis sp.
GGTCTGGGACAGAATCCTGTTCAAATCCACCTCAGATTTAAGCGCTGGCGCCCTTAGTGTGCCGCAAATGGCGCAAAATCAGGCACGACGCCTCTGATGCCGATCTCGTCGTCATCGTCCATGCGGACAATCGTCGCATCGGTCCCATTAAAGCATCGCCACCCATGCTGATCTGTTGCGTCAGCGTCGCGCACGTCGCGAAAGCTGCGAATCGCATCCGTTACGGAACCGCTAACCTGCCGGCCGGCGAAGCGGATCGGCAGGGCCGCCGCCGGCAGACAGGTCAGCCCCGCCAGCGCGCGTCACACTGTCCCTTCAGCGCATGACCTATTTCCCGACCACCTGCACGAGGCCGGACGCGGTCTTGGCCAAGGCGCCGGTGGCGCTGAGCTTGCCTGCCGCGTCGTCCCAGGTCAGTTGCGAAGTCGTCGCGCCTTTGCCGGTTTCGTAATCGTAGGTGTGACCGTCGTCGTCATAGAGGCTGAACGTTCCGTTGGCGCCGGGATACACCTTGAGAGCCGTAATGGTCTGCTTCGTGGCCGTGGATTGAATGTCCGAACCGATGGGCACGATGGAGCCCGCCCTGACGAAGACCGGAATCTGGTCAATAGGCGCCGCCGTCTTGATCCACTGACCGCCGGTCAGTTTTTCGTTGGTCCAGTAATTGTACCAGTCGGTGCCGGCGGGCAGATAGACATCCTTCTGCGTCTGGCCCTGTTCGGTGACTGGCGCGACGAGAAAGGCCGGGCCGAACATATATTCCGTGCCGATGTCGCTGACATTCGGATCGTTCGGGAAGTCCATCCACAGGGCGCGCATAAAGGGCGCCCCCGTGTCATAGGTGTGTTTGGCGCTGGAATAGATGTAGGGGATCAGTTCGTAGCGCAGCTTGTCGTAACGCGCCATGATGGCCTCGGCCTCATGACCGAAGGCCCAGATTTCCGTATGCTTGCGGTCGCCGTGCAGGCGAAGGGTCGGCAGGAAGGTTCCATATTCGAACCAGCGCGTCAGAAGCTCCGGATAGTCGTTGTTCTGGCCGACCACGTCGCGCGCGTCGGACGGATCGAGCAGCGGCGGCTTGGTCGCGGTCGTGGTCTGCGGCAGCCATTGCCAGCCGCCGATATCGTTGCCCCAGTAGGCGACGCCCGACGCGGTCATGTTCAGCCCGGTCGGAATCTGGCGTTGCAGCGCTTCCCATGACGGATTGATGTCCGACGACCAGAACAGGGCGCCGGTGCGCTGTGAGCCGAGATAGGCGGCGCGCGCCAGGATCAGCACGCGCTTGTCCGGCTTCCACTGGCGCATGCCGTCGGCCACGCCCTCGACGTGCAGCAGCGGGAAGACGTTGTGGTAACGATCGCCGGAACCGATGGAGAAGAAATACCCGTCCGGCACGAGGTCCGGCTCAGTCTCGTCCAGCCATGGATAATCGTAACCATGCGACAGGATATTGTCGCGGGCGTGGTCCCAGAACCATTTGCGTGCATCGGGATTGGTGGAGTCGATCAGCGCGCCGGTGCGGTCGGAGCGGAAGGGCAGGCCGTCAACCGGGTCGCCATTCTTGTCCTTGAGGAAATAGCCCTTGGCGGCCAGCTCGTTATAATAGCGTCCCGATGTCTCGAAGCGCGGCCAGATCGAGACAATCGACTCAATCCCCATATCGTGCAACTGCTTGTTCATCGCGTCAGGGTCGGGGAATTGCGCCGGATCGATGTCCATCTGGCCCATGCGCGTCCAATAGAACCAGTCCTGCACCATGATATCGAGCGGATAGCCTTTCTGGCGGTAGGTTTCCGCAACGCGCAGGATTTCGGCCTGGGAATCATAGCGCGCCTTGGACTGGATCAGGCCAAAAGCCGACTTGGGCGGAATCGGGGTCTTGCCGGTGACGCGCGCATAGGCGGAATAGATCTCTTCCGGCGTATCGCCGACCACAACGAAGAAGGAGACGCGCTCGCCGACATTGGACTGGAATTTAGTCGCCCCATTGACGCCAGCCACGAAGCGGGTGTCGGACGGATTGTCCCAGATGATCCCATAGCCCTTGGACGACACCATGAAGGGCACGCAGACCTGTTCGCCCGCCGGGGCGTCATACCAGTGCTTGCAGTCGATCACCCGGCCGCGCAGGTCAAGCGGCCCAAGCGATTCCTGGTTCTGGCCCATGCCGTAATAATGTTCGTCGGCGGGCGCGGTGAAGTCTGCGCCGACCTGATAAGTATGTTCGCCATTGACATCGTGCGGCGCCATTTCCCAGCCGGTCATGTTCACGATCGTTTCACCCTTGGCGTTCATGACCTGAAGGCCGACGGGAGGCAGGGACGGCGCGAAATATTTCTCGGCTTGTGATGGCGTATGCGGCGCAGGCGCAGGATTGACGTGCAGGCTCAGCGCGCTTGATGCAAATGTATCGCCGTTGGCGTCGCCGGTTTTCTTAAAGTCCGCATTGTCGGCATGGTCGGCCAGGATGCCATAGCCTGGGCCTTTGAGCGCCTCGTCCTTGTCGGCGGCGATGGTGACGTGGATGACGTTCGGTCCATAGGCCTCGACGCTGACGAAGGCGCCATTCCGGTCCAGGGTCGCAATCGGCGCGGCGTGCGCGGCGGTCGCCAGCGCAAGTGATGATGCCAGCCCCAACAGGGCGGATTTTAAGTGACGCATGGAGCTTCTCCCGCTGATAGCGTTATCATTTTGGTCGCAAACTAGCTGTGTGCGACGGGCCGTCAAGCGATTTATAATACAGGCGATAATATTCGAAAAATCATTTTAAGAATGAAAATGAACCCGAACTCAAATTTCAAATCTGAGTCGCCGGCTAAGGCAGGACGCGCACATCCAGCTCAAAACAGGCCCCGCTGAAATCGTCCGGCGCGCGCTCGAAGCACAGCCGCAGGCCGGATCCGTGTCCTTGTGCGATCTGGCGCGCCAGGCTGAGGCCGACGCCGGTGCCGCTTGCCTTGGTGGTGTAGAAGGGCAGGAAGACCTGCGCCGCCTGATCGGGCGCAATGCCGGGGCCGGAATCCTGCACGCGCAGACGCAGGCGCTCACCGTCCGCCGTCACGCTGAGCCGCACCTTGGGCTCTGGCTGCTCCAGCGCCGCCTGCGCGGCGTTGTTGAGCAGATTGCCGACGCACAGCCACATCTGGTCCTCGTCCATCATGGCGCGCAGACCGGGCTCTGCGCGGATCTCAAGACTGACGCCGCGCTCGCTCCATTGCGCCATAAAGCTTTCGCGCATCACGTCCAGCCATGGATCGAAGTCGGCGGGCGCCAGTTCCGGCGGCGGCAGCCGCGTCAGGGCGCGATAGGCGTTGATGAAGTCCGTCAGGCCGTCGGTGCGCGCCACCACACGCTCCAGCGCGCGGATCGCCTGCGCGTCGGCGTCCTTACCGCCCTCTTTGAGAATGTCGAGCGCCGAACGGCTCATTGAGGCCACGGGCGTCAGGGCGTTCATCAGCTCATGATTCAGTACGCGCAGCAGGTCGCGCAGCGCTGTCGCCTCGGCGGCGCGCACCTCGGCGGAAATGTCGGTCATCACCATCAGTTCGGACACGTCGTCGCGCGTCTCGATCCGGGCGCGCTCCAGCGCATAGGCGGCGCCGCGCCACTGCACCTGATTGCCGGGCCGGGCCGGATCGGCCTCATCGCCAAGCAACCGGCGCTTCAGCGTCACCGGCAGGGCGTAAGCGACGCCGAACAATTGTCGCGCGGCGCGGTTGACCGCAATGACCTGTCCGTCGGACGGGCGCAGCAGCAGGGGCGAGGGCGTCTGGTCGAGCAGCATCTGCAGACGGCGGCGGCTCAGTTCGGCGGTGTAGATGGCGCCCGCCGACGTATTGCGGCGCAGGAAGTCGCGCCCCAGCCGCACAAAGGTCGTGGTCGCGCCGAAACTGGCCATGAACATGGCGGCCAGCATGCACAGGGTCGCCGTCGCCAAAAGCCCGTGCAGCATGGCGACCACGGCCAGCGCGCCCGCGATGAAAACGCCGGTCTGCGCGCCGAGGGTCAGGAGCAGGCGCCTATAGTCCATGCTTTTCCATACGCCGGTAAAGCGCCGCCCGCGTCAGGCCCAGATCCCTGGCGGCCTGCGAGATGTTGAACTGATGCCGTTCCAGAGCGAGCCGGATCAGGTCGCGCTCGGAGCGTTCGAGATTGAGATCGCGCGGCGGCGCGGGCGCAGGCTGGCGCGGATGTTCGATGGCGGCGCGCAAACTGGCGACCAGCCGGTCATTGCTCCACGGCTTGACCACGAAGTCCTGCGCGCCGATGCGCATGGCCTCGATGGCGATGTTCATGCCGGAATGGCCGGTGACGACCACGACCGGAATATGCGGCCTTTGCGCCATGTGCCTGCGTAAAAAGCTAAGGCCCGCCTCGCCGGACGCATCGCCGCGCCGATAATTGAGGTCAAGCAGCAGCGCGTCGAAATCCTGCGCGGCCAGGAGGGTCTCGGCTTCTACGGGCGACTGGGCGGCCTTCATCGTGAAGCCATGCCGGGTCAGGACCAGTTCCGCCGCCGCCAGCACATCGCTGTCGTCGTCCAGAAACAGGGCGCTCAAAGGTTCAGACGAGGCGGTTTCCGGCATGTTCGATTTCGGACAGTTCAGAGGACGGGACCAAACCTATTTAGACGTAAATCGTAACAAAAGGCAAATATATTTAGTAGGTTATGCCTATTGAAAAGAGCATGTTAGTCTGATGGCATGGACAATAACGCCTCAACCTCCAGCCCCGCCGCGCGCATGGATCGCCGTCTCGCCCGCCCGTGGTGGCGGCGTCGGCCCATCCTGATGGCATTCGCCATTATCGCCCTTCTTGCGGCGGGCGGCGCGGCCTTCCTTATCCTGCCTCCGCCAGGCACGATGACGACCGCGCTGGCTTCAATGGATTCCGGCGAGGTCATCGAAGGGCCGTTTCAGGACTATGTTCCCTTGCGCGCGAATGTCGCTCCGCTTGACATCACCTACATCACCGCCGTTGCGGGCGGGCAGGTCGCCAGCGTGAGCGCGCAGGATGGCGATCTGGTCGCCGCCGGTCAGGAGCTGGCGCGGCTCGACAATCCCGATCTCAGCCGGCAGGTCGCTTCGCAGGAAGCCGACGTATCGGGGCGGATCAGCGACACCAACAATCAATTAATGACCCTGCGCACCAATGAAGCCGAGCGCGATCAGGCGCTGGCCGACGCGCAATACGCGCTGCACAAGGCGCAGGAAAATCTGCAAAGATATCAGCGGCTGCGTGAACAGGGCGTGGCCAATGACGCCAATGTCAAACCCTATGCCGACGAGGCCGACTATCAACGCGCGCGCGTTGCGGCGCTGGAGAAGGCGCAAGGCTCGGACGCCAGCTTCTTCGCCGGTCAGCGCCAGCAGATCGACGCCTCGGCGCAGGATTTGCGCCGTTCGCTGGCGGCGGTGCGGCGCGGGCTCGACGCCCTGACCCTGCGCGCGCCGATCGCCGGGCGGCTGACCGGTTTCGACCTCAAGCCCGGACAGGCGGTCAAGGCTGGCGACGCGCTGGGCGAGGTCGATTCCGAAGGTCAGTGGAAACTGTCGGCGGAGGTCGATGAATTCTACCTTACGCGCCTGAGCCCCGGCCTGACCGCCATGGCCAATGTGCATGGCCAAAACGTGTCGGTGCGCATCAGCAAGATCTATCCGCAGGTGCATGACGGCCACATTACGGTCGAACTTCAATTTGACGGCGGGCCTCAAGCCAAGGGCGGGCCCGCCGATCTCAAGCGCGGCGAGGCCATCGACGTGCGCCTGTCGCTGGGCAAGACCAGTCAGGCCCTGCTGGCGCCGTCGGGATCGTGGCTCAACGACAGCAACGGAACCTACGCCTTCGTGCTGGACGCTTCCGGCAAGAGCGCCGACCGCCGCGCCATTACAACGGGGCGGCGCAATCCCGACTATATCGAGGTCTTGAGCGGCCTCAAACCCGGCGAACGCATCGTGACCTCATCTCTGACCGCCTATTCAAAAGCACAACATCTTCGTTTCAATCAAAGCGAGTCGCAATGATCAAGCTGCAGAACATTACCCGCCTCTACCGCTCGGACGAGATCGAAACGACCGCCCTGCACGACATCAATCTGTCGATCGGGCGCGGCGAATTTGTCGCCATCATGGGGCCTTCGGGGTGCGGCAAGTCCACGCTTTTGAACATTCTCGGAACAATCGACCGTCCGACCTCCGGCGCCTATCTGTTCGACGGCGCCGATCTGGCGAAGATGAGCGAGGTCAAACTGGCCCAGCACCGCGCCCGGCATTTGGGCTTTATCTTCCAGAGCTTCAATCTGGTCGATGACCTGACGATTTTCGAGAATATCGAACTGGGTCTGCTGTACCGAACGGACTTCAAAGGCTCGCGCCGCAAGGCGGTCGAAGCGGCGATGGATCGCGTCGGCATCGCCCATCGCGCGCGCCATTATCCGCATCAGCTCTCCGGCGGCCAGCAGCAGCGCGCCGCCATCGCCCGCGCCATTGTCGGCAATCCCGACCTGATTCTTGCCGACGAACCGACCGGCAATCTGGACACCGAAAACGGCGCGCAGGTCATGGACATCCTTCACGGCCTGAACAAGGCGGGCGCCACCATCATCATGGTCACCCATTCGCCGAGCCATGCCGATCAGGCCACGCGGCGCGTCGATATTCTCGACGGCCAGCTCGTCTCGTCCGTCGCGCAAGTCCTTTAAGGAGGCGATCCGATGTTCCGATCCGCCTTCACCGCCTTTTTTCGTTCGTTCACGCGGCATCCGCTATACGGCCTTTTGAACCTGCTCGGCCTGTCGTTCGGCATCGCCGTCTTTATCACGCTCAGCCTGTTCTACCGCTTTGAGAACAGCTATGAGACCTGGTCGCCAGAGCGCGACAATGTCTATATGATCGGCGTACGCTACCACTTCCCCGGCATGTCGGAAAATGTCAATTTCGGCTCGATGGGAGGGTTGCTCGCAGAGTTTAAAACCGCATGGCCGCAGATT
>DATMTF010000313.1:0-7212 GCA_035565015.1 Asticcacaulis sp.
GGCGTTGAACAGGGACCAGTCGTCCTCGACCGCGATCTGCGTCCAGATGGCTTCGATCTCATCATAGAGCAGGGTTTCGGGATCGGGCTGTTGCAGGCGCAGATGGTCCAGACGTTCGGGCCGGTCGCGCGGATAGCCGTCCAGCAGGGTTTCGAAGGCGCCGAACGTCTCCCCCTGATAAGATCCGGCACGCGGGCTGGTGGTGAAGCGAGCTGTCAGGGCGTCATAGATCAGCCCCTCGAAACTGCCATCGAAGCGCAGATCGTGCGCCAGTTTGAAAAAGGCCGCGACCAGAGGCGCGTCATCGCCGGTCGGGACGACGCCGAGGCGCGCGCAGATCGCCTGCTCCAGTTCGGCTTGATATCGCTCTGAGAAGGCGTTGAAGCTGGCGATCAGCGGTTCCGGCTCGACCAGCAGGGTCAGGCAGCGGCCCAACTGACCGAGATTCCACAGCACGGCGTCGGGCTGACGGTCATAGGCGTAAAGCCCGGAATGGTCGAAATAGGCGGCGGTGAAGTCGGGCTGATAGCGCGGCAGGAAGCGGTAGGGGCCATAGTCGAAGCTTTCGCCCGTGATGTTCATATTGTCGGTGTTCAACACCCCATGCACAAAGCCCGCCGCCATCCAGCGCGCGGCCAATCTGGCGCTATTGCTGACGATGGCGTCGAACAGGCCGGCGGCGTCCGCCGTATCCGGGTAATAGTGGGCGCGGATGAAATCGACGAGCGCGCGCATCGTCGCAACATCGTTCAGATAGGCCAGCCGCTCGAATGTCCCGAAGCGGATATGGCTGTGGCTGAGCCGGACCAGCACCGAGGATCGCGTCGGCGACGGCTCATCGCCGCGCATCAGGGCCTCGCCGGTTTCGATCAGCGACAGCGATTTCGAGGTCGGGACGCCCAGCGCCTCCAGCATGGCGGTGGCCAGAACCTCGCGCACGCCGCCCTTGAGCGTCAGTCGCCCGTCGCCGCCGCGTGAATACGGCGTGGTTCCCGAACCCTTTGTGCCGAGATCGAGCAGGCGGTCCGCATCATCATACATTTGCGCGAACAGAAAGCCGCGTCCGTCGCCAAGATCGGGATTGTAGTGTCGAAACTGGTGGCCGTGATAGCGCAGGGCCAGAGGCTGCGACTGGTTGTCGGGCAGGGGTTCAAACCGTCCGAAGTGTCGAAGCCAGTCGGTGTCGCTTAAAGCCTCCAATCCTATGCTGCGCGCCGCGCGGTCGTTGCGATAACGAAGAATTGCCTGCGGAAAATTCGCGGCGGCGACCGGATCGAAAAGATCGAGGCTGCTGTCACTCAGAAGCGGAGCGGGACGGTAGGTCATGATCAGACGCTCTGACGCCGCTTGCCCAGCCAAGACAGCAAGACTGCGCCGACGCCCGCCGATAGCAGAGATCCGGCCATGACGCCCGACTTGACGGCGATCAGGCCGCTTTCGTGGCCGCCCTCGAAGGCCAAAGCCGCCATATAAAGGCTCATGGTGAAGCCGATGCCGCATAACAGGCACACGCCGTAAAGCTGGGCGCGCGTCGTCCCGTCGGGCAGGCGCGCCAGTCCTACGCCGATGGCGGCCAGGCTGGCCAGAAAGATGCCGATCTGCTTGCCGACGAACAGACCGAGCAATGTGCCGAGAAAGCGCGGGTCGATCAGGCTGGCCCAGCTCATGCCTACAAAGGAAAAACCGGAGGCCGTAAAAGCGAAGAAGGGCAGGATCAGATAGGCGACGTAAGGGTGTAGTTCGCTGGCTATGTCCTTGACCATACCTTCTTCGCCCGGATTGGCCGGATCGATGCTGACGCAGAAGGCGGCGGCCACGGCGGTCAGGGACGGACTGACCCCGGCCTTGAGGCTCATCGCCCAGATGGCCAGGAAGAACAGCATATAGACGAGGAAGAAGCCAAGCCGGGTGCGCGGGAACAGATAGCGCAAAGAGGCCATCGCGGCCAGCAGAACGACGACGACGCCAAGATACGCCAGATCGAAATGCGAATTGTAGAAGACGCCGATAATGATCACCGCGCCGAGGTCATCGACAATGGCGAGGGTCAGCAGGAAGACGCGCAAACTGGACGGCAGGCTCTTGCCCGCCATGCCCAGCACAGCCAGCGCAAAAGCGATGTCGGTGGCGGTCGGCACGGACCAGCCGCGCAGATCGCCGCCGTCGATCAGATTAACGCCGAGATAGACGAGCGCGGGAACCGCCATGCCGCCCAGCGCCGCCACGACCGGCAGGGCCAGTTTGCGCGGGCTGGACAGGGCGCCGCGCACGATCTCGTACTTGATCTCAAGCCCGACGACGAAGAAGAAGACAGCCATCAGCCCTTCCTTCGTCCATTCCAGCACGCTCTCATCGAAACGCCATAATGGCCCGACGTCGATCTCGAAATGGTAGTTGATGAAGCCGAAATAGGTCTGCGCCCAAGGCGAATTGGCCCAGATCATGGCGATCAGGGCGCACAGGGCCAGAAGGAAGCCGGAACCGGCCTCCGTCTTGAGGAAATCCAGGGTGAATCGGCTCAGGGCGGCAGGTGTTCTCATGCCGGGAGGTTAAAGCCTCATGCCTAAAAGTGTAAGCACTTTTGGGAAAAACATGAGGCGTCTGATCACAGCCTGAGTTGGCCCGTTTCAATCGCATTGATCAGGGCGGGCGTCAGCGGCTCGTAACCGCCCTTGTCGGCGCAGACAAACAGCGGGTCATGCACGCGGTTGAGGTCGAAACCTTCGCTGACCAGGTCCATCTTCTTGTATTTGAAGGTGCCGGTCGTCTCGACCTCGGTGAGCAGGCGCACGAAGACCGGGCGCGCATAGACGGGCAGGTGCGAATCGATATGCGCCTTGAAAGCCGCCATATCGAAGCCTTCGCGCGTGATCAGCGACACCATGCCCGCCTTGCCGTCGTGATTGATCAGCGGTACGCCATAGACAATGGCTTCCTCCACGCCCGGCGCCGATGCGCAGTATTCGGCGACCTCGGAGGTCGAGACGTTTTCGCCCTTCCAGCGGAAGGTGTCGCCGATGCGATCGACAAAATAGAGATAGCCGTGCTTGTCCTGACGCATCAGGTCGCCGGTGCGGAACCAGGCGTCGCCTTTTTTCAGCACGTCGGTGAGAATCTTTTTCTGCGTCGCGGCCTTGTCGGCATAGCCGGAATAGGAGTGGCGCACATCATGGCCGATAATGCCGATGGCTTCGCCGATCTCGCCGGGTTTGCACTCCTGACACAGGCCGTTGACGCCGCGCACAGGCATTTCGCTTTCGACGTCGAAGCGCACCAGGCGGACGTTGAATTTGCTGCGCAGGATTTTCGGCACGCGTCCGACCGCGCCGGGCTGGCCGTCGAGGTTGAACAAAGAGACATTGCCCTCGGTCGAACCGTAGAATTCGACAATGGCCGGGATTCTAAAGCGCTTCTTGAAATGGTCCCAGACTTCCGGGCGCATGCCGTTGCCGAAGGCCATACGCACCTTGTGCTTCGTCTCATCGTCGGGATTGGGCGAAGGCGGCGAATTGACGAGATAGCGGCACAGTTCGCCGATATAGACGATGTGGGTGACGTTCTCTTTACGCACATCGTTCCAGAACTGGCTGGCCGAGAATTTGCGTTTGAGCAGCACGCATGCGCCGTTCATCAGCGCCGCGCCGACGCCGCAAAGCCCGCCGGTGGCGTGGTACAGCGGCAGCACGCAGTAGATCTTGTCCTCCGGCTTCATATGGCTGAGACCGGCGAAGGCCTGCATATAGAGCTGGGCGCGCGCGTTGGAAATCTTGGCCGCCTTGGGCAGGCCGGTCGTACCGGAGGTGTAGATATAGAGCGCGACGCTGCCTGCGGTCAGACCGCTGCGCAGGGCGGCGTCCGGACGGACGCTGGAAACGCCCTTGATCGCCGCTTCAAGGCTGCGGCAATGCTCGCTCTCCTCCTCGCGCGGCAGATCCAGCACCCACAGGGTCTGAAAGCGCTCGATCTGGCTTTCGATCTCGTCGAAGGCGGCCTTGGTGGTCAAATCGACCAGGGTCAGGCTGGCCATCGAGATATTGATGCAGTGCGCCAGACCCGAACCGGTCAGGGAATTGTTGATCAGGGCGGTGATGACGCCGATCTTGTTCAGCCCCAGCCAGATGGCGATATAGTCGCTGCGGTTGGGCATGAACAGGGCGACGGTGTCGCCGGCCTTCAGGCCGCGCTGCCGCGCCCAGTGGGCGTAACGGTTGGCCAGCATGTCGAGCTGCTGATAGGTCAGGGTCTTGCCCTCGAAGCTGAGGGCGGGGCGGGTCGGATATTTATCGGCCACCGCCTCGAAATCGTCGCAGACCAGATTGTGCGAATCCGGTGAAATCTTATTCACCCGGCGCAGGATGCGGATCAGGCGCTTCAGGAAGGTCAGGTCACGTGTGAGATTGGCGAACATACGCTGAGAACTCCCTGTCTCTCTTTTTTTGCGTTCGGATGACTGTACCAAACTTTACGGAAACGTCAATTTTTGGGCAAGCCCTCTGTACGCAGAATGCGTGACGCTCTTGCGTCCCGCGCCGCATTTCTGTAACCCGGCGAAGATCACAGGAGAATGAAACTTGACCGTCGCTGACGCCATGGAACGCATTTACGAGTCGCTGGCCAATGATAATGCCGAGATTGACGCCTGCATCAAGGATCTGAAGGCGGCGCTGGCCGCGGAGGGCCTGAAGGAAGCCGTGGTCGAGCCGACCCGTCTGGCGCAGAACAACCGTCAGGGCCGCAAGCTGATGCAGTCCTATTTCCGCAAGAAGGGCGTGACGGTCGTTTTCGCGGCTTAAACGGCTTTTTTCCACGGACGCAGCAGAAGGGCGGTCGCGGCCAGCATGGCGACGGCGCCGATGGCGGTGTCCGACCACATCAGGTCCGGCGTGTTCTGCGTGATCAGGGCTGGAGCGTCTTTGAACACATCCTGCGCCGACACGACGATGATGGCGCCGAACAGGTTGTTCATGAAGTGAACGCCATAGCTTAAGGACAGACTGCCGGTGCGGATCGCCATCGTCGTGGCGACGAGGCCGAAGATCGTGGCGCCGACGGCCTGGGGTATGCCGTTCGGGATGTGCATGGCGCCGAAGATCAGACTGCTCAGGATAATGGCGACAATCTGATTCTTGGTCGCCAGCAGAAGGCTTTGCGACAGGTAGCCGCGAAACACGAATTCTTCGGTGAAGGTCTGGATCAGCAGACCGGCAATGGCGACGAGCACCGCAACGGGCGTCAGGCTCAGGCTGAGATGAAAGCCCTTCGGGCGGATCACATAGTCGATCAGGGTCAGAACGATCAGAACGACCAGCCACACCCCCATGCCGGTCAGGAACGACCGCCAGCTCCAGGCGCCGCGTATATCGCTGAATCGCTTGCCGTGCAGCAGGCGGATCGCCGCCCAGAAGCCGAACAGGAACAAGGCGAAGGTCAGACCCTGACTGCCGTAGAACAGAATCGGATGCGCGGCGGACTGCATGTCGCCGGTGACGCTGGTCGGCAGCCAGTGCAGCCAGATCGGCGCGGCCAGCAGGACGGTGATCGTCACGATTGCGATCAGGATCGCCAGCGGCCACGCCGCCAGATATCGCCACCAGTTGGTCTTGCCGCGTCGGGCGAGGTCGAGCCAGATCATTTCATCACCGGGTGTTTCTTGACCGGCTGGCACACCACCAGACGGACGGGGATATTACGTGCTGCACAGGCGGCGCGGGTCATCTGCTGATGATAGGTTAGCGGCGCATAGAACAGGAAGCTGCCTGCGATCAGCAGGCTGAGGCCGCATAGAACCGTGAAGCGGTGTCTGGCCAGCCATGCAAACCGGCGCGCCAGCAGACGGAACAGCAGGGCCGCCAGCATGAAGCTCAACGCAAGGCCGATGAAATAGTGGTAGATGTACATCACTCTTTGCAGGCCCAGATAGATATGGACGCCCATGAAGACGGCGTACATGGCCAGCAGGGCCTCGCTCAGGTCGAGATCGCGCGTCTCCTGCGGCGTCTCATCGCTGAAGCGGCGACGGACCACCAGCACGAGCGCGCCGGCGAGGCCGAGCAGGCCCAGGCCCCAATTGACCGGATTGCCAAGCATCTGGGTGTAGGCGGTGCGGTGGCCGTCGAAATCCCAGCGATAATTGATCGCCTTGGCCATGAAGGGCCACAGGATCGGCTGCGAGCCGTTCGGTTCGGTCTTCACCTCGCCGGTGAAGTCGTGCTTCATATACTGATAATAGCCGTAGGTCGCATGCCAGATCACTTCTGGCGACAGGCCGCGCTTATGGTTCAGATAGTCCTGATAGACCTGATCCATATAGCGCAGGTCGCGCTTGCCCGCCTCGGTGGTCGGATCGGGGGCGTTGGGGTTGAAGACGACGTGCAGGCTGAAGATCAGGATCACCATAGCGAAGAAACCGGCCAGCACGGTCCAGCCACGTAAGAACTGCCGCCACAAATTTTCGCGCGTGCGCTCATCCCACAGGGCGCGCAGCAGGCTTAAGCCGCCAAGGAACAGCAGGGGCAGGGAGTTGACCTTGCACATGAAGCTGAGGCCGCACAGCACGCCAAAGCTCAGATAGGTCAGAAGCGGACGTTTCGGTTCGCGCCCGAACGTGTGCAGCCAGACCAGCACCGAGCCAAGCGTGAAGGTCATCTGATACGAATCGAGATGGGCGGCGCGGAAATGCACGATGTAGGCGTTCTCGAACACGAACAGCAGCGAGAAGACGAAGGCCTCGAACGGCTCCTGCACAAGCCTGAGCATAATCAGGTAGAACAGAAGCGCGCCCGCAACGGCGAACAGGGCCGAAGGCAGGCGTATCCAGGTGAAGTCGTAACCGCCGGGCACGACGCGCGTGTCGATCTTCTTGACCTCAGCCAGATGATGCAGGTTCAGAGTCTTGTTGGCGCCGGACAGTTTCAGGCTGGCGTCCATGAACATGAAGGCCAGCGGTGGATGCGAGGCGTATTGCGCCGTCCCTTCCTCATAACGCTGGGCCGTAGTCAGATAATAGCTCTCGTCCCAGAAGGCATGGTTGGGATTGTTCAGGTCGCGCAGGAAGTTAAAGCAGGCCAGCACCACGATCAACGCGCCGAGCATCCACCGTAAGGTCTGATCGTCGGCGTTCCATAACCGGTCAAAAAAGGACGGATTGTGCATGGAATCGGAAGGGGCGGATGGCATGAGGTCTCCGTCGTTTTGCCTCTTATGCCCCATTCT
>DATMTF010000314.1:0-11723 GCA_035565015.1 Asticcacaulis sp.
AAAGTACACCGAGGCGATAGCCGAGGGACTTTAAAGTGAGGTCTCTTTAGATCTGGTCTTCGAACTTCTTGGCCAGTTCTTCGACGTTTTCCGGCGGCCAGTTCGGCACGTCCATGCCGAGCGACAGGTTCATCGACGCCAGCACTTCCTTGATTTCGTTGAGCGACTTGCGGCCGAAGTTCGGCGTGCGCAGCATTTCGCTCTCGGTCTTCAGGATCAGGTCGCCGATATAGACGATATTGTCGTTCTTCAGGCAGTTGGCCGAACGGACGGAAAGCTCCAGTTCGTCCACCTTCTTGAGCAGGGCCGGGTTGAACGGCAGCTCAGGCTTGCCTTCCTCGACGACCGGCGCCTTGGGCTCTTCAAAGGTGATGAAGATCTGCAGTTGGTCCTGCAGGATGCGCGCCGCGAAGGCGACCGCGTCAACCGGGGTGACGGCGGCGTTGGTTTCGACGTCCAGCACCAGCTTGTCGTAATCGAGCGACTGGCCCTGACGGGTCGGCTCGACACGGTAGGCGACCTTTTTGACCGGCGAATAGAGCGCATCGACGGCGATCAGGCCGATCGGGGCGTCTTCCGGACGCAGGCGGTCGGCGGGGACGTAGCCCTTGCCGTTCTGCACGGTGAACTCCATGCGCACGCTGCCGCCCTCGTCGAGGGTGCAGATGACGTGGTCGGGGTTCAGCACTTCGATGTCGGCGGGGACGTCGATCTGGCCCGCGGTCACCGGGCCGGCGCCGGAGGCGCGCAGCACCATGCGCTTGGGGCCTTCGGCGTGCATGCGCAGCGCCAGTTGCTTGATGTTGAGGATGATGTCGACGACGTCTTCGCGGACACCTTCGATGGAGGAGAATTCATGCACCACGCCGTCGATCTGAACCGAGGTGACGGCGGCGCCTTGCAGCGAGGAGAGGAGCACGCGACGCAGCGCGTTACCGAGGGTCACGCCGAAACCGCGCTCCAGAGGCTCCGCGACAAGACGCATCTTGCGCGAAGCATCGGAACCCGCTTCGACTTGTGGCTTCTCAGGACGAATAAGCTGTTGCCAGTTTCTTTCGATCATTTACGTCCCTCAAGACAGGAAAGGTCGCCCCGCATGAACAGCGGAGCGACTGATAATTTCGGGAAAAATTTCTTAAACGCGACGACGCTTGGGCGGACGGCAGCCGTTATGCGGGATCGGGGTCACGTCACGAATGGTCGTGATGGTGAAACCGACCGCCTGCAGCGCGCGCAGAGCCGACTCGCGGCCCGAACCCGGACCGGCGACGCTGACTTCCAGCGTCTTGACGCCGTGTTCGATCGCCTTTTTGCCGGCGTCTTCGGCGGCGACCTGGGCGGCGTAAGGCGTCGACTTACGCGACCCCTTGAAGCCCATCATGCCAGCCGACGACCACGACACGGCATTGCCCTGGGCGTCCGTGATGGTGATCATGGTGTTGTTGAACGACGCGTTCACATGGGCGACGCCCGACGTGATGTTCTTGCGTTCGCGCTTTTTAACGCGGGAAGGTTCCTTGGCCATCGGCGCCTATTCCTTACTTCTTCTTACCGGCGATCGGCTTCGCCGGACCCTTGCGGGTGCGGGCGTTGGTGTGAGTGCGCTGACCGCGGACCGGCAGGCCCTTGCGGTGACGCAGGCCGCGATAGCAGGCCAGGTCCATCAGACGCTTGATGTTCATCGAGACTTCACGGCGCAGGTCGCCCTCGACCGTGTAGTCGCGGTCGATGGTTTCGCGGATCTGCAGCACTTCGGCGTCCGAAAGCTGGTTGACGCGGCGCGCATCTTCGATGCCGACCTTCTGGACGATCTCTTCGGCGATCTTCGGGCCGATGCCGTGAATATACTGAAGCGCGATGATCACGCGCTTATTGGTCGGAATGTTGACGCCTGCGATACGGGCCACGTTCTAGGTCTCCTGCAATGCGCGCCCGACAGGCGCACATCTCTTAAAACGAAAGATGACACGTATGCGCCTCCAGTCCGAAGACTGAAGCCCCATACGCGCGATTTCGCGGAAGCTGCCCCTTATAGAAGGGATTTCGCTCCCGTCAATGGTTAGTTTCAAAAAAGGCAAGGCCAAATCGCTTCGGTCACGCTTTTTTAACTTTGCTTTGGCAGCCGCGACCCGATTGGATCGCGAAAGCCGGGGTGAAGGCGGGCCGAAGCCCTTGCCGCGCAACCGTTTCCGGCGCGCGGCCAATCGTATTACGCCGTTTCGGACAGCGCCTCGTCGATGCGGGCGGCGACATCGTCGACCCCGCCCATGCCATCGACCTCGAACAGCTTGTTCTGCGCCGCATAATAGGGCAGCAGCGGCGCGGTCTGGGCGTTATAGACCGCCAGACGCTCCTTATAGGTGTCGGGATTGTCGTCGGCGCGGCCCTGATCTGCGAAGCGCTTTTCGATGCGGCTGATCAGAGCGGCTTCATCGACCTTGAGGCGGACGACGCGGTCGATCTTGGCGCCGCGCGCCTGCAACAGGGCGTCCAGCGCCTCGGCCTGGGCCACGGTGCGCGGAAAGCCGTCGAAAATGGCGCCGCCAGCGGCTTCGGCGCGCGGCAGATTGGCCTTGATCAGGTCGATGACGATGGCGTCGGAGACGAGCTGGCCAGACGCCAGGATGTCCTTGACGGTCTTTCCCAGTTCGGAGGCGGAGGCGATCTCGGCGCGCAGCATGTCGCCGGTGGAGAGCTGCACCATATTGTGCTTCTCGACCAGCAGCTTGGCCTGCGTGCCCTTACCCGCCGCCGGCGGACCGAAAAGAATGATGTTCATCGCACGCCTCCCCGCGTGACGGCGGCTTTGCCGCCCTTCATTTTCGACTTGCGGATCAGGCCGTCATACTGGTGCGCCAGGAGGTGCGACTGGATCTGAGCCACCGTGTCCATCGTCACGGTCACGACGATCAGGATCGAGGTGCCGCCGAAATAGAAGCTGTTGCCGAGGTTGGAGATCAGGAATTCCGGCAGCAGGCAGACAATGGTGATGTAGCCCGCGCCGATGACCGTGATCCGGGTCAGCACATAGTCGAGATATTCCGCCGTGCGCTTGCCGGGACGGATGCCGGGCAGGAAACCGCCGTACTTGCGCAGGTTCTCCGCCGTTTCGTCCGGGTTGAACACCAGGGATGTATAGAGGAAGCAGAAGAAGATGATCATCACGGCGTAGAGCGCCATGAACACCGGCTGGCCGTGTTGCAGCATGGCCGTCAGGTTCGGCAGCCAGCCCAGCCAGGACGGGATCTTGGTCGGATCCTTGCCCACAAAGGTCAGGATCGAGGTCGGCATCAGCAGCAGGGACGAAGCGAAGATCGGCGGGATGACGCCCGACGTATTCACCTTGAGCGGCATGAAGGACGATTCGCCGCCCATGATCTTGTTGCCGACCTGGCGCTTCGGATACTGCACCAAGAGGCGGCGCTGGGCGCGCTCCATAAAGACGATGAAGACGACCGCGCCGACCAGAATGGCCAGAATGCCGACGAGGACCGCGGGATTGATGTCGCCGGTCGAGGACATGGACATCAGATTGCCGAGCGTCGAGGGCAGAACCGCGACAATGCCGGCGAAGATGATCATCGACGAGCCGTTGCCGACGCCGCGCGCCGTGATCTGCTCGCCCAGCCACATCAGGAACAGGGTGCCGCCGGTCAGGGTGACCATGGCGGTGATGACGAAGAGGGGACCGGGATCGAGCGCCATGCCGCCCGCCTGCATGGCGGTGGCGATGCCGAACGACTGGATCAGGCCGAGGATGACGGTCAGGTAGCGGGTGTACTGGTTGAGCTGCTTGCGCCCCGCCTCGCCGCCTTCCTTGCGCAGCTTTTCCCACGGCGCATAGACCGAGCCCATCAACTGGATGATGATCGAGGCCGAGATGTACGGCATCAGGTTCAGCGCGAACACCGCCATGCGTTGCACGGCGCCGCCGGAGAACATGTTCATCATGCCGAAGATGCCCTTCGACTGATCCGAAAAGGCCTGCGCGAATTTGAGCATGTCGATGCCCGGCAGCGGAATATAGGTGCCGAGGCGATAGACGATCAGCGCGCCGAGCGTAAAGAGCAGGCGCTTGTGCAGGTCCGTCGCCTTGGAGAAGGCGCCGAAATTCAGATTGGCGGCAAGTTGTTCGGCGGCTGAAGCCATGACGATCCTCGAAACGCGGGCGCGCGAAGCGCCCCTATTATGCTGTCCCTGCGGGAAATGAAACCGGACGCGACGTCACAGGCTCATCGACCATATGGGATACATAAACCGAAAGGTCAAATCCGGGACAGTCGCTGCGACCGCCCCGGATTGATGATTACGCTTCGGTCTTGACCGGACGGACTTGCGTCAGCTTGCCGCCGGCGGCTTCCACCGCCTTGGCCGCGCCCGCGGTCGCCGAATAGACGGTCAGGTCCAGCTTGGCCTTCAGTTCGCCTTCGCCGAGCAGACGCACGCCGTCCAGTTCGCGGCGAATCACGCCGGCGGCCTTCAGGGCGGCGCCGTCGATCGGCTTGGAGGCGTCGAGCTTGCCCGCGTCAACGGCGGCTTGCAAACGCCACAGATTGACTTCGGCGAATTTGAGCGCGAACGGGTTGTTGAAGCCGCGCTTGGGCATGCGCATGTACAGCGGCATCTGGCCGCCTTCAAAGCCCAGCAGGCTCACGCCGGTGCGGGACTTCTGGCCCTTGACGCCGCGGCCGGAGGTCTTGCCCTTGCCCGAACCGGGACCGCGACCGACGCGCATGCGGCCCTTGTGCGAGCCTTCGTTGTCGCGGATTTCGTTCAGCTTCGTCATAATGCCTGCTCCTTTGGAATAACGCAGGGGGACAGACCCCCTACTCGGCTTGATTCATTTTGAGCGGCTTCCTTACAGGGTATGGGCCGCGCGCACAACCCGACTCGGTACGGAATCGGGATTCATAAATAGCAAAACGCCCGCAAGGCGAAGCCTGCGGGCGTTGAAAGCTTGCGAAAACGACGAGGCTTACTCGACGATTTCGACCATGTGGGCGACCTTGGCGATCATGCCGCGCACCGACGGAGTGTCGGTCAGCGTGGAGACGCGGCCAAGGCGGTTGAGGCCCAGACCGGCGAGCGTGGCGCGCTGGTCCTTGGTGCGGCGGATCGGCGAACCGGTCTGCTTGACAGTGATGGTTTTCGCTTCAGCCATGACTTAGCCCTCCAGCGATTCCGGCGACGAGGCGCCATCGTTGCGGCGGCCCAGGAGATCGCCGACCTTCAGGCCGCGCTTGGAAGCGACCTGACGGGGCGAGGACTGCACCTTCAGAGCTTCGAAGGTGGCGCGCACCATGTTGTAGGGGTTCGACGAACCGAGCGACTTGGCGACGACGTCCGAAACGCCCAGGGTTTCGAGAACGGCGCGCATCGGGCCGCCCGCGATCACGCCGGTGCCCGGAGGCGCCGCGCGCATCTGCACCTTACCCGCGCCCCAACGGCCATAGCCGTCGTGGTGCAGGGTGCGCGATTCGCGCAGCGGCACGCGGATCATCGACTTCTTGGCTTCTTCGGTGGCCTTGCGGATGGCTTCAGGCACTTCGCGCGCCTTGCCGTGACCGTAGCCGACGCGGCCCTTCTGGTCGCCGACGACCATCAGAGCGGCGAAGGAGAAGCGGCGGCCACCCTTGACGGTGGCGGCGACGCGGTTGATAGCGACGAGCTTTTCGACGAACTCCGAAGGTTCCTCGGTGCGGTCGCGGCGATCGTTGCGATTTTCGCTGGGACGAGCCATTGACGATTTCCCTTAGAAGTTAAGGCCGGCTTCACGCGCGGCTTCCGCCAGCGCCTTGACGCGACCGTGATAGATGTAACCGCCGCGATCGAACACGACGTCCTTGACGCCTTTTTCAATCGCGCGTTGGGCGACCAGCTTGCCGACTTCGGTGGCGGCGGCCTGATCGGCGCCCGCCTTGCCCTTGCCGCCTTCCAGCGACGAAGCGGCGGCGATCGTCACGCCATTGGCGTCGTCGATCACCTGGGCGTAGATGTTCTTGTCCGAACGGAAGACCGACAGACGCGGGCGACCATTGGAGAGCTTGCGAAGGCGCGTACGATTGCGTTGCGCGCGGCGAGCCAGTTGTTCACGAGGAGACAGGGCCATGGCTTACTTCTTCTTGCCTTCCTTGCGGCGAACGGTTTCGCCGGCGTATTTGACGCCCTTGCCCTTATAGGGTTCAGGCGGACGAATCTTGCGGATCTTGGCGGCGGTTTCGCCGACAAGCTGCTTGTCGATGCCGCTGATCTTGATTTCGGTCTGCTTGGGGGTCTCGAACTTGACGCCCGCCGGCGGAACGATATCGACATCGTGCGAGAAGCCGAGTTGCAAGCTCAAATTGGAGCCCTTCATGGCGGCGCGGTAACCGACGCCGACCAGCTCCAGGCTCTGCTCGTAACCGTCGGTCACGCCCTTCACCATATTGGCGATCAGGGTGCGCGACAGGCCCCACATAGCGCGGTGGCGCTGGGTTTCGCCACGCGGGGAGACGTTCAGATTGGCGCCTTCCTGCTTGACTTCGATTTCTTCAACGACCGTCCAGCCAAGCTGACCCTTGGGGCCCTTGACCGTAATGTCCTGACCGTTGAGCGTGATGGTCACGCCCGACGGAACTGCGATGGCTTTTTTACCAATCCGAGACATTTTAAAACCTTGCGTGCCTTAAGCGGTCCCTGCCTTGTCTATTAATAGACGCGGCAGAGAACCTCGCCGCCGACGTTGTTTTCGCGGGCGGAGTTGTCAGACATGACGCCCTTGGGCGTCGACAGGATCGAGATGCCGAGGCCGTTCTTAACCGGCTTCAGATCTTTGATCGACGAATAGACGCGGCGGCCCGGCTTGGACACGCGGGAGATTTCCGCGATGACCGGCTGGCCGTCGAAATATTTCAGCTCGATTTCGAACTGCGGGAACTCGCCCGGCGTCTCCACGACCGAATAGCCACGGATGTAGCCTTCGTCGCGCAGAACGTCGAGGACGTGGGCGCGCAGCTTCGAAGCCGGGGTCAGCACCTTGGAACGGCTGCGTTGCGCGGCGTTCTTGATGCGGGCGATCATATCGCTGAGGGGATCGTTTACGAACATGCTAATCTCCTCTTACCAGCTCGCCTTGGTCAGACCGGGGATCTGGCCTTCGTTGCCAAGCTTGCGCAGAGCGATACGGCTCATGTGCAGCTTGCGATAATAGGCGCGCGGGCGACCGGTGACTTCGCAACGGTTGCGGATGCGGGTCGGCGCCGAGTTGCGCGGCAGCTTGGCCAGCTTCAGGCGCGCGTCGAAACGCTCCTCAAGCGGCAGGCTGTCGTCATTGGCGATCGCCTTGAGGGCCTCGCGCTTGGCGGCGAACTTGTCCACCAGCTTCTTGACCATCTCGTTGCGGTTAACAGCGGATTTCTTTGCCATGTGTTCTCTCTCCCCGCCCTTACGAAACGAACGGGAACTGGAAGTGCTTCAGGAGAGCCTTGGCTTCCTTGTCGCTCTTCGCCGTGGTGCAGACAACAATGTCCATGCCCCACATCTGATCGATCTGGTCGTAATTGATCTCCGGGAACACGATGTGCTCCTTGAGGCCCATTGCGTAATTGCCGCGACCGTCAAACGAATTGCCGTTCAGGCCACGGAAGTCCTTCACGCGCGGCAGGGCGATGGTGATCAGGCGGTCGAGGAATTCGTACATACGATCCTTGCGCAGGGTCACCTTGGCGCCGACCACCATGCCTTCGCGCAGCTTGAAGCCGGCGATCGACTTGCGGGCGCGGGTCGGCAGAGGCTTCTGGCCGGTGATGGCGGCCAGATCCTTGATCGCGGCCTGGACCTTCTTGGAGTCCGCGGTCGCTTCGCCGACGCCCATGTTCACGACGATCTTGTCGAGCTTGGGCACCTGCATTTCGTTCGTGTAACCGAACTCTTCCTTCATCGCGGCGCGGATCTTATCGAGATAGACCTGCTTGGCGCGCGGCGTGTACTTGGTGTCAGCCATTGATGACGTCTCCCGTCGTTTTGGCCACACGCACCTTCTTGTCGACCCCATTTTCTTTGGCAATCTTGAAACCGACGCGGGTCGGCTTGCCGTTCGAATCGACGTGCGCAACATTGGAAACGTGAATTGTCGCTTCCTTGGTGATGATGCCGCCCTGCGGATTGGCCTGGCTGGGGCGGGTGTGGCGCTGAACCACATTGACGCCCTGAACGACCACGCGGTCTTCGGTCGGCAGAACCTTCAGGACGGCGCCCTTGCGGCCCTTGTCCTTACCGGTCAGGACGACGACCTGGTCGCCCTTCTTGATCTTCGCAGCCATGGTTAGATGACCTCCGGGGCGAGCGAAATGATCTTCATGTGGTTCTTGGCGCGAAGCTCGCGCGGAACCGGGCCGAAGATACGCGTGCCGATCGGCTCGCTCGACTTGTTGACGATGACGGCGGCGTTGGTGTCGAAACGGATCACCGAGCCGTCCTTGCGCTGAATGTCCTTGGACGTGCGCACGACGATGGCGCGCAGCACGTCGCCCTTCTTCACGCGACCGCGCGGAATGGCTTCCTTCACGGACACGACGATCAGGTCGCCCACCGAGGCGTAGCGGCGCTTCGAGCCGCCCAGCACCTTGATGCACATGACCCGACGCGCGCCGGAGTTGTCGGCCACTTCCAGGTTAGTTTGCATCTGAATCATGGTTCAAACTTCCCTTAGCTGGCGGTTTCGCGCGGGAGGACTTCCCACGTCTTGAGCTTCGACTTCGGCGCGCATTCGATGATGCGGATGCTGTCGCCGGTCTTGTAGGTGTTGCTTTCGTCGTGAGCATGGTAACGCTTCGACTTCCGCACCGTCTTCTTCATGACGGGGTGCAGGATCGTACGTTCCACCTTCACGACAACAGTCTTGTCGCCCTTGTCGGAGACGACCAGACCTTCGAGAATGCGCTTGGGCATGGTGGTCTTCCTTTGTTACGCAGCCGACTTCGCGGCGGCCTTATTTGCCGTCAGCAGAGTCCGGATGCGGGCGATGGTCTTGCGGATTTCATTGACGCGGTGGGTCTTTTCCATTTGACCCGTGGCCTTCTGAAAACGCAGGTTGAACTGCTCCTTCTTGAGCTTCAGAAGCTCTTCGTGGAGCTGGTCGACGGTGAGGCCGCGCAGGGCTTCGATCTTGCTGCTCATATCACTTACTCCGCAGCGGCTGCGACGCCGGCGTCGAGACGAGTCACGACGCGGGTGCGAACCGGCAGCTTGGCGGCGCCCAGACGCAGCGCTTCACGCGCCACATCGTCCGGCACGCCGTCGATTTCAAACAGGATACGACCCGGAGCGACGCGCGCCGCCCAGTAGTCGACAGCGCCCTTGCCCGAACCCATGCGGACTTCGGCGGGCTTGCCCGTGACGGGCAGGTCCGGGAAGACGCGGATCCAGACGCGGCCCTGACGCTTCATCTGACGGGTGATGGCGCGACGGCAGGCTTCGATCTGACGGGCGGTAATGCGCTCCGGCTCGACGGTCTTCAGACCATACGAACCGAAGTTCAGCGAATAGCCGCCTTTTGCGTTACCGTGGATGCGGCCCTTGAAGGCCTTACGGTACTTTGTGCGCTTAGGAAGCATCATTGGCTTTACGCCTCCTTCTGGTTACGGTCGCGACGCGGGCCGCGGGGACCGCGATCCGAACGCTCCGGGCGATCGCTCGACGACGGGCCGGACGCTTCCTGAGCCCAGCGCTTGTCCTGGGCCATCGGGTCGTGCTCAAGCACTTCACCCTTGAAGATCCACACCTTGACGCCGATGATGCCGTAGGTGGTCAGGGCTTCAGCAAAGCCCATATCGATGTCGGCGCGCAGGGTATGCAACGGCACGCGACCTTCGCGGTACCATTCCATACGGGCGATTTCCGCGCCGCCGAGACGGCCCGACAGGTTCATGCGGATGCCCTTGGCGCCGAGGCGCATGGCGGACTGGATCGAACGCTTCATGGCGCGGCGGAAGGCCACGCGGCGCTCCAACTGCTGAGCGATGGACTCGGCGACCAGTTGCGCATCGACTTCCGGCTTGCGGACTTCGACGAGGTTCAGGAACACTTCGCCTTCGGTCAGGGCCGCCACGTCCTTGCGCAGCTTGTCGATGTCAGCGCCCTTCTTGCCGATCACGACGCCCGGACGGGCGGCGTAGATGGTGACGCGGCACTTCTTGTGCGGACGCTCGATGATGATGCGCGACACGCCGGCCTGAGCCAGCTTTTCCTTCAGCACCTTACGGATCTTCAGATCCTGGTGCAGGAGCTTGGCGTAGTCCTGACGCTGAGCGAACCAGCGCGAATCCCAGGTGCGGTTCACGCCCAGGCGCAGGCCGATGGGGTTAGCTTTCTGACCCATTATGCAGCCTCCTGGCCGAGTTCACGAACGACGATCGTCAGTTCGGAGAAGGGTTTCATGATGCGCGACGAACGGCCACGGGCGCGCGAAGCGAAGCGCTTCATGACCAGGCCCTTGCCCACATAGGCCTCGGCGACGACCAGATTGTCGATGTCGAGATTGTGGTTGTTCTCGGCGTTCGAGATCGCCGAATAGAGCGCCTTGCGGACGTCCTTGGCGATGCGCTTGCGCGAGAATTCCAGTTCGTTGAGCGCGCGCTGCACCTTGAGGCCGCGGATCGAGGCGGCGACCAGGTTCAGCTTTTGCGGCGAGATGCGCACCGAAACCAGCTTGGCGCGGGCTTCGTTGGCGTTCACACGGCGCGGATTAGATGTCTGCGACATGATTACCTCTTCTTCGCCTTCTTGTCCGCGGCGTGGCCGGGGAAGTTGCGGGTCGGCGAGAATTCACCCAGCTTCATGCCGACCATGTCTTCCGACACCAGCACCGGCACGTGCTTCTGACCGTTGTAGACGCCAAAGGTCAGGCCGACGAACTGCGGCATGATGACCGAACGGCGCGACCAGGTCTTGATAACCTCTTTGCGGCCCGAATTCTGCGAAGCTTCCGCCTTCTTGAGAAGGTGGCCGTCCACAAAGGGGCCTTTCCATACGGAGCGAGCCATGATTAGCGAGCCTTCTTAACGTGACGCGAACGGATGATGTACTTGTCCGTCGCCTTATTGGTGCGAGTCTTGCGGCCCTTGGTGGGAACGCCCCACGGGGTCACAGGGTTACGGCCGCCGGAGGTCTTGCCTTCACCACCACCATGCGGGTGGTCGACCGGGTTCATGGCCACGCCGCGAACGTGCGGACGGAAGCCCATGTGACGCGAGCGACCGGCCTTGCCGAGGCTCTGGTTCATGTGGTCCTGGTTGGAGACGGCGCCGACCGTGGCCATGCAGCTATCGAGAACCATGCGCAGCTCGCCCGAACCGAGACGGATCTGGGCGTAACCGGCGTCACGACCGACGAGCTGGGCGTAGGCGCCGGCGGAGCGGGCCAACTGGCCGCCTTTTTGCGGCTTCAGCTCGACATTGTGGATGATCGTGCCGATCGGCAGCGAGCGCAGCGGCGCGGCGTTGCCCGGCTTCACGTCCACCTTGTCGGCGGCGATGACCGTGTCACCGGCCTTCAGGCGTTGCGGGGCCAGGATGTAGGCCTTTTCGCCGTCGGCATAGGTGATCAGTGCGATAAACGCCGAACGGTTCGGATCATATTCCAGACGCTCGACGGTCGCGGGAACGTCCCACTTGCGGCGCTTGAAGTCGATGATGCGGTACAGCTTCTTGGCGCCGCCGCCACGGAAGCGGACAGCGACGCGGCCG